>JBDKKX010000203.1:0-9097 GCA_039795795.1 Bacteroidota bacterium
ATATTTTTGCTGCGATCGCAGGGTATTCTTTCTTGGAACACAAACCTGCAATGATTTTAGATCGGTTCTGTGTAAATTCGATGGCAAAGCGTTGATTTTCAATTCTTTGCCATCGAACTCACGTTAATTAAAGGTTTTAAAAAAAACTATGTGACCTATGTTCCTATGTGTTCCCAACAGCCCTAAGACAAAATTACCCCCTTTAACAACAATCCAACACTAAAAACGTTTTGTAGGAGCATTTTTAATTTTAATAAAATATCTCCTCACAGAATGAATAAAATTTACTATGTTTTAGGGCTTACAGCTCTTTTGGCGGCATCGTGTGCCAAAACTCAAACCGATGATGAAAAAATTAAGGCTTATATCGCTGAAAAAGGTTGGCAAATGCAATCGACATCCGATGGTTTGTATTATAAGATTGATTCCTTAGGTTCTGGCGGTAGCCCAGTGGTGACCAGTTTGGTTCGGGTGCGTTACAAGGGTTATTTGTTAGATGGTACTGTTTTTGACGAGAATATGACCGCCGAGGGTTATAAAAACACTTTGCAAAGTTTGATTCAGGGGTGGCAACTGGGCATTCCGAAATATCAAAAAGGAGGCGGTGGGAAATTAATTATTCCTTCTACATTAGGCTATGGTGCGTCTGGACAAGGTAAGATTCCAGCGAATTCACCTTTGGTATTTGACATTAACTTAGTGGATTTCAAATAGTTAGAACGTGAAAAAAATAATATACCAGCGATTTTGCCACGAATTACACGAATAGTTTGTGAAAATTAGTGTAATTCGTGGCAAAATCGCTGGTATATTCCTGCTTTTCCTTCAAGCCAGCATTATGGCATAAAAAAATGCCGCAAAGCAATGATTACTAAAAACAAACCGAGCAAAAAGAATAGGGTAGGAGTGCCTACTAAATCCCATCCTTTATCTAATTGAACTTCAGCCGTATTTTTAGGATTGTAAACGACTGCCATTTTCTGACCCACAGCCCAAGTGGGCGGATTAGACATTTGTTCATAATTGTAGCGAACTGTTTTATTAGACGCGTCCGAAAATTCAAAAACAGGTTGAAACAAATCCATTCCATTAATATCCGTTGTCTTTTTGATTTCAACCAAAGTTGCCATCGTTTTAACCCCCGATGCGGATAATTCATTGCTGGTTTGCATCTTTTTCACTGCATACAATAATAATGCAACGCCGCAAACTAAAAAAAAGCCGTATAGGAACACATTTTTGTTCATATTTTTATTTTTTTAATTAATAAAATTTAAGTTGTGTGGTACTTGGAATTAGGATTAAATTGGATTTTTTGGGATTAAATAAGATTGATTTTTAGGATTATTCGGATTTTAATTCAAATAATCCTAAAAATCCTAAAAATCAATCTTATTTAATCCCAAAAAATCCAATTTAATCCTAATTCCAACGTACCACAATAAATGTAATTTTCTTGGGCAAAGATAAAAAAAGTTTCGGAAACGCAATCGTTCCCGAAACTTTTAAAGTTTGTATTTTTTCTATCATAAAATGGAATTGTGGCTGGTTTAATATTATAAAATTTTGATATATTTCATCTTTTCAAGAGTGTAACCCCCGATTTGGTTTCAGTCCAACATCCAACCCAGCTTTTATTTAATTTAATCCCTTCCTAAGGCGTTCAGGTGGAACGGAATCTGCTCCTCCCATTGGTAATGTTGCTTTAAACCAATGATTTTCAATTGAATCGCTTTATGTGTTGAAACCGTTGTTTTATAAGTTTCAATCAGTTCCAAAATATCATTATCTATAAAATCGCAATAAGTCGCATCAATAATCACTTTGGACGCTTGGGGAATCTCCCACAAAGTGGTTTTAATAGACGTTTTATTTAGAAAAGTAACTTGGTTCGGTAGTTTCATCCGAATCGTTTCCCCAACATGCAAACTTTCTTTTTCCAATACAAATGGATTGCTATAATTATTTTTTAACAAATAAAATACATTGATAGCCACTCCAATTAAAACGCCCATCAATAAATCTGTCAAAAGGATTCCTACAATCGTCGCTAAAAAAGGAATAAATTGATTTTGTCCTTTTTTATACATTTCTGTAAAAATAGATACTTTCGCTAATTTATAACCCGTGAGTAATAAAATACTCGCCAAAGCTGCCAATGGTATCAAATTAAGAAAAGAACTTAATAATAAAACGCTGATTGACAAGAAAATGCCATGTAAAATAGCAGACAGTTTGGTTGCTGCTCCCGCACTAATGTTTACAGAACTTCTCACAATGACCGAAGTTATCGGTATGCCACCCACCATTCCAGACAGCATATTGCCGATGCCTTGCGCAATCAATTCTTGATTGGGAGAGGCATGTCGTTTGTGCGGATCCATATTTTCGACCGCCTCCAGATTTAACAAAGTTTCCAAAGAAGCAATCACGGCAATCGTAAATGCCACTATCCATACATTCGGATTATAAATATTATCAAATGCAGGAAGCGTTATCAAAGTAGAAACATGGGTAACGGGTGGCATTTTGACCAAATGCGCGGTTGTGATGTATAAAGTAGGAAAATACGTTTTGAATATAAAATTCAATGCAACGCCCAACAAAACCACAAATAAAGATGCTGGAAAGAATTTAAATTTACTCATGGGCGTTTTATCCCAATAAAGCATTACTAAAATCGAAAAAGCCGATACAATCATTGAACCCCAAGAGAAATGCGCAAAAAAATGCAGTAACTCGGCAAAAAAAGGCGATACCTCTTGTTGTACAAAATCGTTGGCTACATTGCGCTCAAAACCAATTGCGTGTGGAATTTGCTTTAAAATCAAGGTGATTCCAATCGCTGCCAATAAGCCTTTGATAACATTGGACGGAATATAATTTGCAATAAATCCACCTTTGGCAAGTCCAATCATCAATTGAATCGCGCCCGCAAGCACGACGGACAATAAAAACACTTCAAATTGCCCTAACTGCGTTATGGAAGCTAAAACGACGGCGGCTAATCCTGCGGCGGGACCACTGACACTGGCGTGCGATTGGCTTAATAGACCCACAACAATTCCGCCAATAATGCCTGAAATCACACCCGACAAAAGGGGCGCGCCGCTTGCCAAAGCAACGCCCAAACAAAGCGGTAACGCAACTAAAAACACGACTAAACCCGCAGGTAAATCATTTTTAATTTTTGTAAACATGGTTTTATATAATAAAAATTATAAATAAATAATAATGATGTCAAAAAGTTCCTAACCTTTTTACAAACGGGGTTTGTAAAAAGAGCATTTTAAGAAACGATGCGTCTCGGCTTCGTTCTTTTTTTACGAATAAAATAGATGGCGCATTTTACAGCATGAATCGAAAGCTATCCATAGATGAACGGATGGAATTGCTCCATTCCGATTGGAAGATATTTATATAATCCGATGATTATCAAAATAATAGGATTGACAAAATAATTGTATTCTCATGTATTTAATCCATTAAACGACTTAATTTTTCATTGGGAATTTTATATTTATATTTCTATGTTATGATAAAACAATGCCAAAAATAAAAAAAATGTTTATTTTTGAATACAAATGAAATAAAAAATGCCAACGATACGCGTACAGTTGGCATTTTTTATTAAAAAAAGATTAACTTATTAATAGACTACAAGAAAATATGCGTTTGAATCGTAAATTGACCTGCGCTACCATTCGCCAAAATATTACCTGCAACCGTTGGATCCAATTTGTAAACGGGGCGAGTTGAATATTCCGCTGTGATTTTCGCATTGTGACCCGTGATGAAATAGTTCAAACCCAATGCAAATTGAGTAGAAGCACCTACGCCAAGAGCCGTTAAACGGTCAAAATTTTTGTAAGTGAACGTTCCATAAGGCATCACTTGGTGTCCGCTTGCCAATTTAGGCAACAAATAACCCACTTGACCATAGAAAATACTACCTGTACCAATCGTCGGTTGCAAATTGCCCGCACCTGCCCAAGAATAAGCATTTGCCGCAGTTGCTGCTGCTGCTGCTGCGCCATTAAATGGAGCATATCCAGCATGTTCGTTCAATGTACCCGCATTACGCAAGTAACGCGGTCCAAAATCCATGCTATAATAAGTAGCCAAAGCATTGATAGCTGTTCCTTTTGCCTTATCCAATGGCATATCCAAGAACGCATCGACACCAATGATTAATTCATTATATTTAGTCGTTGTACCCGCAACGTTTGCACCTGTTGCTTCTGGATGGCTGTAAAAACCTGCACCAATGTTGAAAACTTTTTTAGTGCCTAAGTAAGTACCTGTATAATAAGGCAATGCGTTGCTTTCCTTATCCCAAAACATCCAGTTCGCGTAACCTTGAATCGCATTTGTCTCGTTGAAAACATTTGCAGCAACTTCTTTACCAGCTGCTTGTGAAGTTAAGGCGGATAAAGCTGTGCCATTTACAAAGGGCTTATTGATAGCAAGGCGATAATCCAAACGGTCTAATTGACCTTTTGCAAAAATACCCATTTGCATACCAAATTGGTCTGTTGTCTCTACATTGGGCCAGTTAAAAGTCGGTGCATCCAACGTCATCATGTTTAACGTAGATTGGCTGGACAAACGAGAAATCCCATTCCAATAGTGTAAACCTGCTCCAATGTGTAACTTAGCAGGATCTACGGTATAAGAAGCCCATGCTTCATGTACGAACATTTGTGGTTTTTTACCCGAATTACTTGGGCTCAACCCTGCAACCGTTCCTGTGGCGGTCAAAGCACCTGAGCTACCCGCCGTTGCCAAGTTAGTACCTGCACTCGCGCCACCATTAATAAACGATTGATTGTTAATACCAAAGTGCGTCATAATCAAAAAACGCGGATTGACTTGCGCCAACATCAAAATCCGAGAACGACGAATTGCTACGTCGGATGTCCAGTTACCGCCAATAGCATTTGCATTAATATCCGCAGTACCAGGATTGTTTTCGGTAAAACTGGTCCATACTTGGTTCATCATGATGAAGCGGATGTATTTACTCCCTTTGTCATCCAATTTCAGAATCAAAGGTTTGTAAGACATATCGACTTTGGGAACGGAGTCCGCAGGCGGTGCCGCAGGAGTCGGTTCGTTTGCAAAAGCCGTTGATGCCCCCGCAAGTAACATAGAAGCGGATAAAAATAAATTTTTCGTTCTTAATTTCATACTCAAAAAGCTTTTTTTTAATGTTGAGTGATAATGATAAACAAGTTTACTGTTCAATACAAGTGTAAAAGTATATAAGTATCTATATATGTACAAGTTTTTTTAAGAAAATTTTAAAAAAAATTTAAATTTTTTTTTGAATTTTGCTCGGAAAATTAAAAAACGGCAATTATCAAAATAAAATTTCAACAATTACTATTTTTTAAAATTAAAATTGCAAAACGCAGACTGCCTGTAAAATAAATTTATGACGACGTTGTATTTGTTTCCTGCAGATTTCGCGGATTGCTTCGCAGATTTGCGCGGATAGAAAGTTTCAAGGAAAACATCCGCGCAAATCTGCGAGGGTGTATAACAAATTTGTAAAATTAGCCACGAATTACACGAATTTTCACAAACCTAATTTGTGAAAATTCGTGTAATTCGTGGTTAATTTTACAAACCCTTATTTGGTTTTATGAGTTGACGCAATCAATAATTCATTAGGAATATCAATGGGTTCAACTAAGGCATTCAACACGTTCCCCTCCGCGTCCGTGATGAAAATTTCAACCCGTCGATTGAATTTCCGACCTTGTGGCATATCTCTGCCATCCATTTCATTATAAGCTATCGGCGAATCTTTGCCATAAGAACTCACTTGTACCCTATCTGCCCGAATTCCTTGATTGGTTAAATAATTTTTGGCAGTTTCTGCCCGTTTTTCAGATAATATTTGATTATATTGTACTGTACCTTTTGAATCGGTATGCCCTTTAAACGCCACTTTGTAAGCTGCATTATCCGACAGAATGGTTGCCAAACGATTTAATTGCGTTTTGGAATCAAGGCGCAACGTATTTTTATCAAAATCGAAGAAAAGATGATGAATATTGCGAATTGTTTTCAGGACAGGCGGCAATTTTTCATCAATGGACGGATCATCCCCACAAGTCATATTGCACTCTTTACGGACTTTTGCAACATCCACTATATAAGCATACGGATAACCTTTTCCATTAATCTCTTTTTTCACTTTTTCAGCCTCCTCCGCAGTGGAAAAACCGCCCAAATAATAATGATAAATGCCTTTATTATCCAATTTCTTAGTAACCCCTGTGAGGTTTGAAAAGTACCGAATCGGGCGATTTTCGTTGAAAGCCGTGATGTGAACCAAGTAATTCAATTCCGTCGGCGGTGTTGTTGAAGGTGGCGTAGGTACGTTGAGTATTTTAGGCGGTACTGGCGGTTGGGCGTATGTGGGCGTTGCAAGCGTGCAACCACAGGCTATGAAAAAGAGGATTCTAAACATTGGTAAAGGCTTTTTGAACTATTAGAAGAATACGAGCATAAATGGATTCACTCATTATATAAGTTGTGACACGATGGAAGTACGGATTCAACGGATTTCACAGATGGGTACGGATTTTTTCTTGTCCTTCCGTAGGAAACTGAGTTTCCTACGGAAGGACAAGAAAAAATCCGTACCCATCCGAGAAATCCGTACCATCCGTACTTCCATCGTATCGCAACTTATTTAAACGAATGCTACAACAAATCATATTCCATTTTTGAATCGTGTTGTAAAATAAAAAAAGCTATTTCTGAGAAAAATAGCCTTTTTATTTCACCACACGATTCAAAAACTAATCTGCTAACGCGAAAACGGCAACAGTTCTGCCATTTTTGATTTCCAAGCTCAAGGTGGTTAAACCGTCCATACTTTCGCAAGCAATTCGTTTCTTGACTGGATCATAAGTTAAGCCTTTAACCTGCTTTTCTCCAAACCAAAGATGCCGACTAATTAAATACGCTTCCGTTAAAGAAGTATTATCATTGAAGGTAAGCGTTCGCATAGACCCGCCCTCAAAACGGCGGACTTCTAAGGACGCTCCATCTCTATACTTTTGAGTATAAACTTCTCCATTTTCGATTTTACCATAGACCCTATCGCCTTTGGGTTGCGAATTTTGTCGATAATAGTGGTCGAACAGGTCTCTATCCGCTTTCATTCCTTCCTCCTCTTCGACCTTAGGCGGCTTCAAGTCGGATAAAAACGCACTCAAAACGTAGCCTTCCAGGGAATCCACTTTAACTTTAAGCCATCTGCCTTTGACTTTGTAACCCGTAAAAATCTCTGTTTGATGTTCATCTGGGTGCTTATTCGCCTTTAAGACGACACCCGTTCCGAACGGAAGATGTTTTACTTTTTTACTTTTTAAATCTGGCTTTTGTCGTAATGTCAAGCCTCCTGCTGCAAAAACATATTGGTCTGGTTTCGTTTGAGCATGAAGGGCAATTGAAAAAAGAAACGACCATAGAAAAATCGCTTTGGTAGGTGTTCTCATCGTTATAATTTTAAATTTGAGGTGTATGAAATAAATGAATGATATAGAATTAGGATACAATTGGAACACAGATTGAACAGATTTAACGAGATTTTCACAGATTTTTTTTTGTTCTAACGTTTGAAAATCAAAAAAATCTGTGGAAAATCCGTTGAATCTGTTCAATCTGTGATGAAAAGCCTTTTTGTCCCGTACGGAACTATTTGACTGCTCGCCCGCCTTTCAAAGCTTTTTGCAAGCTATCCAACGTTGTCCAATCGTTTTTAGCTGCTAAATCGGCTTGCTGCATCCATGTAGCAGGGTCGTGCATGCGGAAACGCGGACCTGCGTTAAGCAACAATTCTTTAATATGATCTGCATTGGACGCTGCTAATTGTTTAAACGTGTGAATGCCGCCATCGTTTAGAATTTGCTCAATTTTTGGACCAATCCCTTCTATTTTTTTCAAATCATCTGGCATCGTTGCAATAACCACATTGGATTCCGGTTCGATAACTATAATAGGCTCCGTGCTGATTTCAGCCCTAGTAGATATCGGAATCGCTTGTTCTTCATTTGCAGATGTTTCTATATATGTATCATTTTGATTATCATTCACTTCTGATGCGATTGCTTGAATCAATTCCACGTTGTTGCCTACTTCAACGAACACGGTATGAATGGGTTCTTCCAGCGTTATAACTTCCTGGGGAATGGGTTCTTCCAGTGTTACAACTTCCTGCGCAACGCTGTCCATTAAAATGGGTTCTGGTTCGAGGTTGCTATCTGCGATTTTTGTTTCTACAACAATTGGTGTCCTATTGGCAGTTGCTTGCGGCGCAAAATCGGGCATTACAACCGCTTTTTTCGGGCGCGTGTAAACAATTTCCTCTGGCTTCAACAAATAAAGCGGTGGCGGCGGTACAGGCGATACGTACTTTGCTGAAACACGAGTCATACCCGCGCTACCTTCCGTCGGTTCCGTTTGAGCAACAGGCGCGTAAAGCTCATTTTGTTCCGCCATAAAATACTGCTCGTCATAAACCAAACCGTCTTTCCAACGGCGGCGAATCACTTCATGCCAAGTAACAGGAGACCCATAAACAGAGGTAAAATTAAACGTAAATTCCGACATAGTAACCTCCTCACCGACGGCGTAACTATGCAATTGGATATGATTTATTTGACGAATCCCGTTAAAAAAGGCTTTCAACGATTCAATTTTAGTTGCTTTACCGTTTTTGCGGTCTGCTTGTGCGGGATGCGCAATTGCCTCTGGATGAAAATACTGTTCCACAGCTTCTATAAATTTTCCAGTGAGGACAAGGCTATCCATGTTTTCGACTTTCTCTTTGAGCGTCATGGCTGGCGGCGGTTTTGTTTTATAAAATTTACAATAAATTTGAAACGCAAATAGATGCAAAATTGTCTTTTAATTCTTTTTTTTCAAAACATTTAAAAATATAATTTTTAATGCTATTAAAAATTAAAGTCAAATTAATAAATATTAATATAATTTTATTTTTTTAATTAAATACTTATAAAAATTCATTTTTGTTAAAAAAAATCAAATCCAAAACAATTCGCTTTCCCAAAGCTAT
>JBDKKX010000204.1:0-9031 GCA_039795795.1 Bacteroidota bacterium
AACCTTTGAGACCTTCTGTGACTTGTGGGATACGATTACAGAATTTATACTACTTAATTTCTTATTTTTAAAGCAATTACGCATTAATTATTTACCAACTCAGTAGAATACAAAATTATTAACCATTTTTTAATCTAAATTTGTAAATGAGACGTTCTTTTTTCTTTGTGGGCAGCATGCTGATTGCGATGTGGCTCAGTAATGAGGCTTGCAAGCATCAACCCCAAGATATTGTGCTTGTCACGCCCGTCGATACCACTGTGGTGGTGAAACCGCCTGTGGATAAATTGGACTCGACAGGCTGGAAGTGCAGCGCGGACACGGCGTATTACGCGGATGTTCAAGCGATTCTGACAGCAAATTGTGCAATGAGTGGTTGCCATGATGTTACATCCCATGCAAGCGGTATTATATATACGGATTTTACTAATACCAAAACGTATGGAAAAGTCAGTAAAATTATTGGTGAAGTTTCGGGTAATAAGCCAAATATGCCGCCCGCACCCCGTCCTGCACTGACGGCGAGCCAAATCGCTTTGATTCAAAAATGGATTAATCAAGGGGCTTTGAATAAGACTTGTAACCCAAGTTTTGGGAGTTGTGATACCACAACTGTTAAATTTGCAGATTATGTAAGTCCTTTAATTACAAATAGTTGTAAAGGTTGTCATAACCCAAATGGTTCAAATGGCGGTATTAATTTGACGACTTATGCTGAAATCAAAGCGGTAGCAACCTTGCCCAAATTTATGGGAAGTATTAAGCATTTGAGTGGTTTTAGCGCGATGCCGAAAGGTGGGGCTATGTTGAGCGATTGCCAAATTAAGAAGCTTCAACGATGGATTAATTTAGGTGCGTTGAATAATTAACGGTCGTTGGAATTTGGAATTAGGATTAAATGGGATTTTTTTGGGATTAAATGGGATTGATTTTTTAGGATTTTTAGGATTGAAATCTCAGTACGGGACAAAAAAGTGTAGAGCGAATTGGAACACAGATGACACGGATTTTACAGATTTACACGGATTTTTTTTGAATTTAAGTTGAATTTTAAGCTTAAATTCAAAAAAAATCCGCGTAAATCTGTAAAACCCGTGTCATCTGTGTTCCAATTGCATCGTAATTTTTTTTGTCCCGCACTGAGATTTCAATCCTAAAAATCCTAAAAAATCAATCCCATTTAATCCCCAAAAAATCCCATTTAATCCTAATTCCAACCCTCACTTTATTTAAATTGCAACGTCTAAACACAATCATGATTTTTCACCCAAATTTTTATTTAAATTAAAAGCAATCACAATGCGAATCTTGTTGCAAATCATTTTATTATCTTGTTTCACGGCGGTTTCCTGTACAGCACAAAAATTGTCTATTTCCGTAGCGGATAAAGGCAATACAGGTCATCGAGGTCGTCCGATGCCGGGCATGGAAGATGTAACGCCGATAGGCTACGACTATTACAACTTGCAAATCAATGCGGATAAAGATTGTACGTTGGAAATCAAATCTTTATGGATTAAAGATAAATACGTTTTGATTCCCAATTTCGGAGATGGTCAAAATAAAACAAAACTAAAAAAAGGAAAAGGCATTGGCACTTTTGCGAAAGCAAATAATACTGCTCCTTATACGAAGGCTCCAAAAGTGTTTAATGGAGAAGGCTTATTATATTGTCTTGTCAACGGAAAAGCACAATACCTTGAAATTAAATCCTTTAGACAAATTTTGCCGCAATAAATAATGATGAATGATGAATGATGAATGATGAATTTCGTAAAATTCATCATTCATCATTCATCATTCATCATTATTTATTTGCCACCGAGTAATTCCCGTTGCCAAATTTCCAAGGCTTCCCATTGACCTTTTGCAGCCATGTCCGCTTGTTTGGGCCAAGTGCCAGGATTGTGTGAATTATATTGAGGACCTGCTTTGGTCAAAATGGCTTTAATTTCAGCAGGAGTCGTGTGTGCCAATTCAGCCCAACTCCGAATGCCTGCATTTTTCAACAATTGCTCAATTTTGGGACCGATACCTTCTACAATTTTCAAATTATCGCCCGCAATTGGCACTGCCGCAGGCGTTGCCGCCTCGACAACAGGTGTTGCAGGATTCTGAACCAACGGCAACATGTCCGCAGCCGAAACCACAGGCACTTCCTCCTTCATATCCCGAGAAATCAATTTGACAGGCGTGCTTTGCGCAATACCCGCAACAGGTGCAGCACCCGCCGCAACAAAGGTATTCGCCGCCGCAACAGGTGCCGTTGTTTTAACCGATTTCGCTTTAATTTGTCGTTCCGCAGGGCTAATGCTGACAAAAGTACGGTCACTTTTACCCTTTTTGAAGGTCACAAGTCCCGCAACGCCCGCATGAAGCGTGTGGTCTTTGCCCATATAAACGTTATCGCCCGCGTGAAAACGTTGACCGCGTTGACGAACGATGATATTTCCCGGAATTGCATATTGACCGCCGTACAATTTCACGCCTAACCGTTTACTTAAACTGTCGCGTCCGTTGTCGGATGAACCGGCCCCTTTCTTATGTGCCATGACGTTTTTTTAAATGAGATTGAAAAATAATGTTTGCGACAAGAAACGTCGCTTTGGAATGAGTTTTCTACAAATGAATCTTTTTTAATTCACAAAATATTCATAATCAATATTTTACAAATTCATCATTCATCATTTATAATTCATCATTCGCTTACGCAGTAATGCCCTCAATGCTAATGCGTGTAAATTGTTGGCGATGACCGTTCTTTTTGCGATAGCCTTTCCGTCTTTTCTTTTTGAACACGATGACTTTATCGCCTTGTTCATGTGCAAGAACAGTCGCGCGAACGCTCGCGTGAGGAATTGTTGGCGCGCCCACAGTCACTGCTCCGTCCCGGTCAATCATTTGAACGTGGTCGAAAGTGACGCTGCCGCCAATAGGTGCTTCCAGCCGGTGGACGAAAAGGTTTTGCCCTTGTGCCACTTTGAATTGTTGACCGGCTATGGTAACGATTGCGTACATGATGATTTTCAATTATATTTTTAATAAAAAATATGGATTGCGTCGAAACGCGGCGCGAAATTACAATTTTTTTTTAAAATCTCATGCTTTCAACAACAAAATTTTAAAGATTGCTGTTTTCAAGGGATACTCATTTAGAAAAATTGCTAATTTCGTTTGAATATAAATTTTTATAACAATGAATGATAGAAAAATATTATTAGTCACAGAAGGCAAACACGATGAAAATATTTTGAAGCCTTTATTAAAAGCGGCTAAATTGCCATTAGACCAAATTAAATTCACTTCTTTTCAGGGAAAATATAACATATTGAAATATGCAGAAGCATTAAAATTAACGTTTCGAGAATATGATAATATTATTGTATTATTAGACTCCGATGCTCGGACGATTCCAGATGCAAGTTTGAGCATAAAAAAGACCTTTTCAGAAAAGGGGATTGAAACTTTTTTTTCAATTCACGAAATCGAGGCATGGGTTTTTGCAGATGATCATCTATTGTTCAAACAAATGTTGCAAGAAGGCGGGAAGGAACGATTATTGCGTTTGCCTTTGCCCGAAGAAATCCCGTATCCTAAACAAGTTATTCATAATATTTTTGGCAAAAACAAGTTAGATTGGGCGTTTTTAGAAAATATTGATGTGGCAAGAGCGACTGCTCGAAGCCCTTCATTGAAAGTATTTTTAATGCGTCTTGGGGCGATTTTGGACGTTGATACCCAATTAGTACAGGATTCGATTGCTCAGAATTTAGACCGTAGAATCTTTGCGAACCTTATTAAAGAAATTATGTATTCGGATACTATTATTTATAAAACGTTGGATGGACGGCAATTTACCGCAGAACAAATCTTGGAAAATGTAGAGCAAGGCACTGATATTGCGAAACAATATACTTCGGATATTTTGAGAGTAGCTCGAGATTTTTTAAAAAGACAAGCCAATAAACAAAGACCAACATCTCTTTTATGATAATTTTTATTCCGACTTATGATAGTGCTACAAAATCTAATTTGGAAGTGGTTCGACCTATCCTTCCGAAAACATACATTGCTTTGCTTGAAAAAGAGGCTACAAGAATTCATTTATGGCATTCTTTGAATAAAGAAAATGTTTTATTCGCTATGAGTCATGGTAATTCTGACGCACTTTGGGATAATAATGATGAAAAAGCACTCAAAATAGAGGATGCTGCTGCATTTGACAACAAAAAAGCTTTTGTTTTTGCTTGTTTTACGGCGAACAGTTTAGGCTTTGCGTTAAAAAAGCAGCATAGTATTTATTGGGGTTACACGGGGCGCGTTGCTGCGCCAAGTAGTCAACCGATTGTTAAAGCGTTATTTTCAACTATTTTTGAGTATATTTTAAACCATTTTAGTGATTGTGTGGATGAATTTAACATTAATACAATGTTGGAAACAATTAAACGATTGTGTGATAAAGCGGAGTATCAACTGGATGAAATCATTGAAGCGGGCGAATTTGTGGAAGATGATTTGGAATGCTATTGTTGTTTACAACATATTTGGAATCGATTAAAAGTGCATCATTTTGACTGGAATGAACCCCTTAAACATATCGAAGCAAGAGATGGAGACCTGTTTGAATGTTAAATAAAACGGTTTCAGCATAAAAAAAACGCCCTCGTGTGATCCGAAGGCGTTTTAATCTTAGTCAAAAAGTTATCAAATCAATATTTAAAATATTTAATTTTTATTGGAATTACTGTCCGCCGAAAATGCTTGGTGCAGTTTGAGGCACCCCTTCTTCTTGTTTTTTCTCTTGGACAATGCCTTTAATCATCAAAACCCGCGTTGGCGTTGCTTCATTCGTCGTCAGCGTCACGGATTTCGTGAAATTGCCAATGCGATTGGTGTCATATCGAACTTCGATTTCCCCCGTTTCGCCCGGTTGAATCGCTTCTTTTTTATAAGCGGGAACCGTGCAACCACAACTTCCTTGTGCCGCTTTGATTTCCAACGGTTGGGTGCCCGTGTTTTTGAATTTGAATTTGCGCAATGGGTCACTGCCTTGCACAATCGTACCATAGTCCATTTCTGTTTTATCAAAAGTCATTGCAGGTCCGTTCACAGGGGCAGTTTGTTGCACCACAGGAACTTCAAGGACTTGTTGAGCGGTTGATGCGTTGAACGCAAAACAAAATGTAGCTACGGCGAATACAAATCTTTTCATTGAAGTTAGTTTTAAGATAAAAAAAACGTCTATTTACATAAAAATTGATACAAAATCATACAAAAATGTGCAATTTTAATGCGAACAGAGGCAGTTGTCTTCGACGTTGTTTTGAAACAACACCCTTCGGTATCTCAATTCCGAAGTAATATTTATTTGCAACTGTTAGAAAAAATACTAACGCATTCTTGTCAATGTAATACTCAACAACTGAAAGGACAAATATATTCCTTTTTAGCTGCTTGGGTGTTAAAGTTTTGTCAAAAACGCGTTATTTTTTTCTTAAAGTTTTAAAAATTCAGATAAAAGAACGTTTTTAGGAGCGAAATTATTTTTGAAACTGTAAAATTTACTTTTTGAACTTGTTTGGATGGTTGGAATCATTCAAAAAACCTTACTTTCGCGCTCCAATTCGTAGAAAAAACAATTTACTTATGAGTATTAGAGTCCGATTTGCGCCGAGTCCGACAGGCGCGTTGCATATTGGCGGCATCCGAACCGCTTTATTCAACTATTTGTTAGCCAAAAAACAGGGCGGAACGTTCCTCCTTCGCATCGAAGATACGGATCAAGGACGGTATGTCGAAGGCGCGGAAGCCTATATTGTGGAGGCGTTGAAATGGTGCGGCATCGCGCCGACGGAAGGCGTTGGTTTTGGGGATGGTCCGTATGGTCCGTATCGGCAATCCGAGCGCAAGGCGATTTATCAGCAACACGCGCTTGAATTGGTCGAAAAAGGCAAAGCATATTTGGCGTTTGACACGCCCGAACAGTTGGAAGCGATGCGTCAAACTGACCCGCAAAATCATGTTGCGTACGGCATGCACACGCGTATGAATATGATTAATAGTTTGACCCTTTCTAAAAAGGAAGTCGCGGAACGGCTTGCAGCAAGCGAACCACACGTTATTCGATTGAAAATCAAGGAGAATCAAAGTGTGAAAATAAATGATTTAATTCGAGGCGAAGTCGTCGTTTCGACCAATGAGTTGGATGATAAAGTTTTGATGAAGGCAGACGGCATGCCGACTTATCATTTAGCAAATATTGTGGATGATTATTTGATGAAAATAACGCATGTGATTCGCGGCGAAGAATGGTTGCCGAGTGCGCCGCACCATGTTTTGTTGTATAAAGCGTTTGGTTGGGAGAAGCAAATGCCTCAATTTGCGCATTTGCCGTTGATTTTGAAACCCGATGGAAAAGGCAAATTGAGTAAACGCGATGGGTTGAAATTTGGTTTTCCTGTTTTTCCGTTGGCTTGGGAATCGGTGGACGGATTTAAAGAAGTCGGTTTTGACCCGAAAGCATTGTTGAATTTTTTAGCATTATTGGGTTGGAACGACGGGACGGACAAAGAGATTTTTACCATAGAAGAATTAGTGGATTTATTCGCGTTGGAACGGGTGAATAAAGCAGGAGCGCGTTTTATGTATGATAAAGCAAAGTGGTTCAATCAACAATATATTTTAAAAAATACGAATGACATTTTAGCAGCGCAATTACAACCGTTGGCAATAGCGAAAGGTTATCATGTTTCGTTAGCATATTTGACACAAGTGGTCGGTTTGATGAAGGAGCGCGTCGTGTTTTTGAACGATTTTCTGAAAACAGGTTATTATTGTTTTGAACCGATTAAAACGTATGATGCGGCAAATGTTTTGAAAAAGTGGAAGCGGGAACGTCGTCCGATTTATGATAATTTAAATGATTTGATTGAAACGTTGGATTTGAATGCGCCTGTTGCGGTGGAGCATCAGGTGAAAGAGTGGATTCAACAAAATGGTTTAAAAGTGGGTGAAGTATTGCCTGTGTTGCGGATAGCGTTGGCGGGGACGATGCAGGGACCTGCGGTGTTTGATATGATGTCGGTTTTGGGCAAAACGGAAGTTTCTAAGCGTTTGAAAGCGGCTTTTGATTATTTGGATGGTTTTTAATCTAGTATGTGGTACGTTGGAATTGGGATTAAATGGGATTGATTTTTAAGATTTTTAGGATTTTCAGTATTTTAATTGAATAAATCCTAAAAATCTTAAAAATCAATCCCATTTAATCCCAAAAAAATCCTATTTAATCCCAATTCCAGCGCATCGCACTCGTTCTGCCACTTGTTCATCAATCACTTCTTGTTCTGTTTTGCGCAACGTATTCGTATCATATACGATTCCAGACAAATACATTTCCATCAAATCGATGGCTTTTTGGGGCGAAAACAGTTTCCAACGACCCAAAATATATTGGTCAGGGGTAATCAAATACGCCGCATCATCGGTCAAATCATACTTTTTTATTAAATCTTCGTTCCCCGTCGGATGGATTTCTAAAACACAGATAGAATGATTTTTAAATATTGGAACATCTACTGACTTCGGAATTAAAAGCGTGAATTGATAAGACAATTTTTCAATCAAATGCGCGGTTCGATGGTTCATAAAACAATCTTTTGCACATCGCCCGGGTTCCAAATCATTATTTTGCCAAACACCTTCTTCACTATTGAGATATTTGCCATAAACGCTCGGCGTACTCAATCGCCCACAATTAATTTGTTTTTTCGCCGCCTTATCAAACAAGGCTTTTTCCAAAATGCCATTGCGATAAGCGATGCCTGCTTCGGTCGGCGGCGCAATAAATAAGGTGGATTGTCCCGTACAAGCAATATTTTGTTGCGCCGCCGCCGTTCTTTCCGCATTATAAGTTTCCAAAAGGGCTTCATTTGCCTGATTTTGAAGGATGCACGCCAATTTCCAACTCAAATTATCCGCATCTTCAATCCCACTATTCGCGCCTCTCGCGCCAAAAGGACTGACAACGTGCGCCGAATCGCCCGCAAAAAGGATTCGATGATGCATAAATCGATGCAACATTTTGCTGCTAAAACTGTAAATGCTCGTCCAATCCAATTCAAAAGGGCGTTCGCCTACCACACTTTTTATCTTTTCCCGAATGAAATCTTTGTTTTGAGCAATCGACGCAGGTGCATTTTTACCCAATTTGAAATCCAATCGCCATAAATTATCCGGCTGTTTGTGCAGGAGAATGCTTTGCCCGCGTGCAAACGGCGGGTCAAACCAAAACCAGCGTTCCGACGGAAAATCGGCTTCCATCACAAAATCGGCAATCAAAAAACGTTCTTCAAAACGTTCCCCTGTTAAAGGCAAATTTAAAAGATTGCGAATCGTGCTTTTGCTGCCATCACAAGCCACTAAGTAATTGGTTTTCAACGAATAACGACCTTCTGGCGTTTCAACAACCACTTCGGTATGAGCTGGATATTGCTTTAAATCCACCACTTTATTCAACCATCTAACCTCAATTTTAGGTGCTTTCAAAACGGCATCCATCAAATATTGCTCCACGTAATATTGTTGCAAATTGATGAACGCAGGATATTTCGACGTTTTTTCAGGCAATAAATCAAACTGGTCTATTTCCTGTTCGCGGAAAAAAATCCGTCCGACATTCCATTGAACTCCTTTTTCCAACATGGGTTTTGCAACCCCAAGTTTGTCAAAAATCTCCAACGTTCGTTTCGCAAAGCAAATCGCCCGACTGCCAACACTGACTTGCTGCTTATCCTCCAACAAAACAACGGAAATGCCTTGTTTGGCTAAGGACAAAGCCATCGTTAAACCAACGGGACCGCCACCAACGATGACAACTTCATAGATTTTGGATAGGTCGCCCTGTAATTCGGGCGGTTTTCGGAATGGATAGGTTTGATATTGAAACATTGATTTCCCAAATTTTAATTTTATGTAGAGCGAATTGGAACACGGATGACGCGGATTTTACGGATTTGCACGGATTTTTTTTGAA
>JBDKKX010000205.1:0-8985 GCA_039795795.1 Bacteroidota bacterium
ATGCTTATAATCAAAAAAAATCTGTAAAATCTCGTCAAATCTGTTCAATCTGTGCCAAAAAGTATTATTGTCACGTACTGAGCATTCAAATAATCTTAATTCAATTGATTTACCGTGTAAATAGTATTCTTAAAATCACCTATTTTTTGAATTTCATTCAAACGGTGCATGTATAACAAATCCTTTTTGAGAATGTGTTGATTAATTTCTGGAAAAGCCGTCTTTAAATCTCCCAAACGAACAGGTTGTTTTTCAATAATATACTTTTTAAGTTTTTTTTGTCGCGGGGACAAATAAATATCCAATTTCTGAACGCTAACTTGGGCTTCAGTTTCTCTTTCCTCATCAATCATCTCGTTCAATTCAGTTTGCAGGTTGTTGTTTTTATCAACGATATTTTTATTATTTTTAATCAATTGATTTTCAATTATATCCGTTTTAAATAATTCAGTTGTAAAATTTGCCGTTTCATTGTCTTGTTTTTTGAGCGTCGATTTCTCCGTTTTCGCGCCTTTTGTTATTGGTATTTTCACGACGCGTTTCTCATTTTTTTGAACATCAAGCGTTTCTAACGCCGCCTTTAAAGGTTTTAAGCGTTGCTCTAAATGATGGATAGACAGTTCTATACATTCTAAGAAAAAAATAATCCATGCAGAAATATCTTCTTTCACTTGATTCCGACTATGCAACGCTTTTGCTAATGCAACATGATACTGTTCTTTTCGAGCCTCAAAAGCAGCTTCCAAAGCAGTGTATTCCATAAAATTATAATCGTATTGCGCCAACAATTGTATCGCAATCAAGCGAGATAATTGCAAATTGCAGGTTTCAAAAGGGCAAATTGCTAAAAATTCGTACAAAAAATCTGCGATTGCAATCAATGGATGCACTTGTTTTTTATCCATGAACACAGATGTTTTTGCAACTTCTTGTTTTAGCTGTCCTGCAATATCTTGTACAGGCGTAGAACGAAAATGAATTGGATGATTTGTAATCGAAAGTGTCAATTTGGAAACAATTTTTCGATATTGTTTTGAATCTTTATTTGTAAGATGGCTTTCTAAGCATTGATATATATTTTCAATAATTTCATAAGAAAATTTTGAATTTTGATTTAATGCAATATTTGCAGCATTTTTATACGCGTTCCCTCGTGTCTCGGCTTCGATTTCGGGTTGTGAATGCTTTTCAAGCCGAATCGATGCACTTGCATTTTCGGATAAAGCAATGGCGCGTAATTTCTCTAATGGGAAATCTTTATAGATTTGTTGAGACCATTTTCCTTTAAATTCGTCAATTAAACCAATTTTTTGAATTATTTTTTGACCATTTTGGAAATTGAAGGTTAATTTTTGCATGATTGAATGCTTTTATTTTTGTTAATGCGTTGGAATTAGGATTAAATAGGATTTTTTTTGGATTAAATAGGATTGATTTTTTTGGATTTTTTGGATTTCTGAAATTTTTAGATTTAAAATCCTACAAATCCCAAAAAAATCAATCCTATTTAATCCTAAAAAAATTCCATTTAATCCTAATTCCAAGTCCCACACAACTTAGATTAATTATATAAAAATAAGATAATTTACAGATAAATCATCCACATAACGCTATATTTTATCCATAAATTATCCAAATGTTATCCAAAAATGCCACAAATCAAATGCCAATTCATAAATAGAGCCGAATAAAGTCTGAATATTCACTCACATCCATAAAACGATAGCCTTTTTGTGTAAAAAGGTCGATTTCTGTTGGATTGGGAAACGTAAAATATTGTGCATCCACCTCCTTTTGAACTAAAACGGTTGGTTTCTCCCCGATTTGAATCTGACGAAGGGTCGCAATCAATAATGAAATACTGACAGGATACAAATTTAAAATATGCCAAAAAAGCGATTTTTCTTTTTGCACAGGCAAATTTGAAAAGCCAATAATCCCTCCATTATCAATTTTACCATCTTGAATATAGTGCAAAGTGGTTTGCAACAATATATCTCCGTTCATCAATGCCCGAAAACTTGCCAAAACACCCCGATATTGAGGCAACTTACCCGAATGTAAATTAATAATCCCATGCGTTGGAATTTTAATAAAATCTTCTTTAAAAATCTTTCCATAACGCACCGAAAGGATTAAATCGGGTTCTAAACCTCGAATCTTATCCAAAGTTTGAACCGATTGAACTTCATTCAAAGCAGTTATTGGAATATGGTATTTTTTAGATAATTCATTGAATGTCAATAGTTTATCTGTATTTAAATTTCGATTTTGCTGGTCTAATTGTGGAAATAAAATTTCATTCGGCAACGTCTGTTCAAAGAATTTTAAATTGCGCAACGCTTCGGGCACAGGTATTTCAACCGTTTTGTGGGCTTTACCCACTTTATCGGAAACAAATATCGAAATTACCTGAGCATGAACGTGCGGTAACAACAAATTTAAATGATAATTGGACGCTAAATCTCTATTGGTAAAAATAATCAACCTCATTTTGTGGAATTGAAAAAATAACTGGTTTGTGGTTTAAATGAATTTACAAAGCACTCCGAATAGCGCGGTCAATCGCTACTTCCATGTCCATTCGTTCGTAATCGAAATATGGAATTAAAAATCGACCATATTTTTCGTCTCCGAAGCCCATAAAACTACTTTTTGTATTTATTCGCACCAAGACTTCACATTCCGTTTGTCTGCCGAGAAAAATAATTTCCAATGCATCCACTTGATTGCCATACGCCGTCCGATACGCATGATACTCAAAACCTTGAAAAAAAGGCAACTGACTCCCTTCCAACTGCGCCTGTTTAATATCCACTTTGTACAAATCAAATCCCAAATACTCCACCGCCTGTAACACCTTATCCATCGCACCATGAGGTTCTACATCAAATCTATCACTATCGGCTGCATCCAACGCATAAGAAATATCCATTGCAGTTCTTATGTATAAACCATTGTAAGGCATTGCATATTGCCCATTGATGATGGTTAGTGGCAACTCTGACGGCGTTTTTATCCGAAAGGGAATCCGTTTTTCCTCCCTCGCCTCAATGGTAAAATGGTCGGCAATTTTGACTTTATAAAATTCTATATTATTATAATGTCCATCTGTTTGCGCGGATGTATTAAAATGTAAGTAAATATCATCAATCGCTTGTGCCGACATGCCTCCTTGAACAACTGCTATACCAGATAGAAAGTCTCCTGGACGAATCAAAAGGGTACTGATTTGGGTATCTACTTTTGCTGCACCGATACCGATTTTAGAAAATAAACTTTTAAACATAACGGTTCTTTTTTAGAGTGAACTGCATAAACGAAATTCCGTTGCAAAATAGCGTGTTTGGGAGAAACATTTGTTTTCATTGATTGTTTTTGGCTTTTGTGCTGAAAATTTAAAAAAAATTGTAAAAAAAAATGCCAAATGCTAAAATATATGAAAATTCATTTTACCTTTGCTTTGAAAATCATTCAAATTAGAATAAAATGAAGCAGTCTTATCAATTTGCACGTTTTGGTCGTTTTTATTTTTACTTTTGGACAAAAGTAAAAGGGGCTGCCTATGTGTAAGATTCTGACTGCGCGAATCGAAGATACATCAAAAAGGAGTCCCCAAACGGGATTCCTTTTTTGTTTTATGTACCCATTTAATATTAAACAATTTATTTTATGTTATCTGATTCCCAAACGGTAGCCCCTGAAATGCCTCGAATTGCTATACAAGGTGTTCATGGCGCGTTTCATGAGATTGCTGCTCGTCATTATTACAAAAATAGAGCGATTCAAATCGTTCCTGCGGATGATTTTCCAGATGTGGTGCGCATGGTGGAAACTTCGGAAACGAATTCTGGGCTGATGGCGATTGAAAATACAATTGCTGGCAGTCTTTTGAAAAATTACAATTTATTGTATAATAATGATTTACAAATTACAGGTGAAATATATTTGCGGATTAAGCAAAATTTAATGGCATTGCCCGGTCAGTCGGTTGCGGATTTAAAAGAGGTGCATTCTCATCCGATTGCTTTGCAACAATGCCTTCAATTTTTTGAACAATATCCGCATATTAAGTTGGTGGAAGCGACGGATACGGCATTAGTTGCGCAGGAAATTGCGAGAAAAAAGCAAAAAAAGATTGGTGCTGTGGGCAGTTACTTGGCGGCTGATTTGTATAAATTAAACATTTTGGCGGAAAGTATTGAAACGTATAAACAAAATTATACCCGTTTTTTAGTTTTAAATAATGAAGCGAATCATGAAGCGGCTCTTTTTGATAAAGTGTCCATCTGTTTTTCTGCGGAACATCGGGTCGGTAGTTTGCATCAAATTTTGGGTGGTTTAGCGCAAAATAATGCGAATTTAACCAAAATTCAATCGGTGCCATTACCCGATACGAAGTGGGAATATTTGTTTTTTATTGATTTTCAAATATTTACACAAACTGATTATCAAAATGCGATGAAAGCAATTGCTCCCTTTACGAATGGTTTGCGTGTTTTGGGAAAATATCAAACGGGAGAGCATTTTGAGTAATAGCACTTGCAGCAATTTCCGCTTTGGAAAATTAGGATACGAATGGATGTACGGATGGAACGGATTTCATGGATTCGTACGGATTTTTTTATTTTTTTGTCTAAAATCAAGCGTTGGATTCCAAAAAATCCGTACGAATCGGTGAAATCCGTTCCATCCGTACATCCGTTCGTATCCTAATTTTCCAAAATGGAAATTGCTGTGGCACTTGGTTCAAATTTTTAATAATTGATTATCAATTATTAAAAAAAATTAATCATTATTTAAAATTTCAAAAATGAAAACTGCCAAGCGGTTAGACCATATTAACGAATATTATTTTTCAACGAAGTTAAAAGAAATCGCGGACATGAATGGGCGTGGTTTACAAGTCGTGAATCTTGGCATTGGTAGTCCTGATTTACCGCCTTCATTATCAACGATTAACGCATTGACAGAAGCCGCTATATTACCAACAACGCATGCGTATCAAGGTTATGTTGGGATTCCTGCCCTTCGTGCGGCATTTGCGCGTTGGTATCAGCAACTTTATAAGGTGGATTTAAATCCCAATACGGAAATTTTGCCTTTAATGGGTTCTAAGGAAGGTATTATGCATATTTGTATGACGTACCTTGAAGCGGGCGACAAAGCGTTGATTCCGAACCCTGGTTATCCAACTTACCGTGCGGCGGTCACGCTTTCGGGGGCTACTTGTGTGGAATATCCGTTGTCCGAAACCAATCATTGGTTGCCTGATTTGGAGGCGTTGGAAAAAACAAATTTGAAAAAAGTAAAAATAATGTTTGTCAATTATCCACACATGCCTACTGGCGGACGTGCAAATCTTACTTTTTTTCAAAAATTGATTGATTTCTGCAAAAAACACGAAATTTTAGTCATTAATGATAATCCCTATTCTTGCATTTTGAATCATGAACCGATGAGCATGTTGCAAGCGGAAGGTTGGCGCGAGGTCGGTTTGGAACTGAATTCCTTGAGTAAATCTCATAATATGGCAGGTTGGCGTGTGGGCATGTTGGCGGGAAAAGCGGAATATATTCAAAATGTTTTGCGTTTTAAGTCGAATATGGATTCGGGGATGTTTCAGCCTGTGCAACTGGCGGCGGTGAAAGCCTTGTCGGAGGGGCAAGATTGGTATGATGGTTTAAATGCGGTTTATCGGGAACGGCAACACAAAGTGTTTGAATTATTAACGTTATTGAATTGTGATTTTGATAGTAAACAAACGGGCATGTTCGTTTGGGCAAAAATTCCAACGCAATATGCGACGGGTTATGTGCTTTCAGACGAAATTTTATATGGCGCAAATGTGTTTATTACACCTGGTGGCATTTTTGGTTCGCAAGGAGATGGTTATGTGCGCGTGTCTTTGTGTGCGAAAGTAGATGTTTTTGAAAAAGCTATTCAAAGAATCATTCAATTTAAAAACAAAAAAAATCAAAAAGAAGTCGTTGGCTTATGAAAGTAGCAATTGTGGGCGTAGGTTTGATTGGCGGTTCGATGGCATTAGATTTACGCACTTCGGGTTTTGCGACCGAGTTAATTGGTGTTGAAAAAAACAGGGAAACAGGGGACAAAGCAGTAGCGTTGGGTTTGGTGGACTATATTTTACCTTTGGAAGAAGCAATTGAAGCGGCGGACATTATTGTTTTATCGGTTTCGATGGATGCGATGTTAACTTTATTGCCTATGATTTTGGACAAAATTCAAAATAAAATTATTTTAGACGTGGGTTCTACCAAAGAAAAATTGTTAGAGTTGGTGGAAAAACATCCGAATCGAAACCGTTTTGTGGCAACGCATCCGATGGCAGGAACAGAACATTCAGGACCAGAAGCGGCGATTCCGAACCTTTTTGTTCATAAATATTGTGTTTTTTGTGATGTGGAAGATAGTGATAAAGCAGCTATATTGGCAGTTGAACAATTGTATAAAGCATTGAAAATGAATATTTTGTATTTGAATCGCAAGGAACATGATGTGCATACAGCTTATATTTCACATATTTCGCATTTGACTTCTTTTGCCTTGGCGTTGACGGTTTTGGAAAAAGAAAAAGATGAGGAGAAGATTTTTGAATTAGCGAGTAGTGGTTTTCAATCGACGGTTCGTTTGGCGAAGAGTTCGCCCGATACTTGGACTTCGATTTTCAAGCAAAATCGAGACAATGTTTTAGAAGTTTTGGATGAGCATATTCATATTTTGAGTATTTTTAGGAGTTTGTTGTTAAAACGCAAGTTTGATGAGTTTCATAAGATGATTCAACAAGCAAACGATATTAAACGTATTTTAAAATGAAAACACATAGGTTCATAGGGAACATAGGGCAAAATGTACTTGGAACGTCAAACGAATGACATTAAATGTAAATGAAAACACATAGGTTCATAGGGAACATAGGGGAAAAATGTACTAAAACCGCCTATGTTTCCTATGAAACTATGTGTTTTAAACTTGTATAAAATTTTTAAAATTAATTAGTTATCATGCAAAAAAAGCCATTTATGGGCGTAACCAAACGCCCATTTCTGATTGCAGGACCCTGTTCTGCGGAAACCGAAGGTCAAGTATTAAGCATTGCCAAAGATTTGGCAAAACAAGGTGAAATTTCGCTTTTTCGGGCGGGCATTTGGAAACCGCGTACCCGCCCTGGCTCTTTTGAAGGCGTAGGTTCGGAAGGTTTGAAATGGTTGCGTCGTGTCAAAGAGGAAACGGGTTTGAAAACGACGGTCGAAGTTGCCAATGCACATCATGTATATGAGGCATTGAAATTCGGGGTGGACGTACTTTGGATTGGTGCGCGGACGACGGTAAATCCGTTCAGCGTCCAAGAAATTGCGGATGCAGTTCGCGGGATTGACATTCCTGTAATGATTAAAAATCCAATTAATCCCGATTTAGAACTTTGGCTGGGTGCAATTGAACGACTTGAAAAAGCGGGCATTACTCAAATTGCAGCTATTCATAGAGGTTTTTCTCATCATACGAAAACACGCTACCGCAATGTTCCGCTTTGGGAAATGCCAATTGAATTAATCCGCCGCCGCCCAGATTTGCCCATTATTGGAGATAATTCCCATATTTGTGGCAATCGGCACATGTTACTCGAAGTGGCTCAACAACAAATGGATTTAAATTTTGATGGTTTGATTACGGAAGTGCATTGCAATCCAGATGAAGCTTGGTCAGATGCCAAACAGCAAATTACGCCGATTCAATACCACGAATTGATTGGAAAATTGGTTTTGCGGGCAGAGACGACGAATGACCCTAAGTTTTTGGAAACGATTGAAGCCTTGCGGGTGCGCATAGACGAGATTGACCAAGAAGTATTGAATATCTTAGGTCGTCGGATGCAGTTAGCGGATGATATTGGACGCTATAAACAACGGAATAATATATCGATTCTTCAACCCGAACGTTGGAATGAAATTTTGCAATCGGGCGTAGAAAAAGGTCGTCAACGAGATTTGAGTCCAGAATTTGTGATTCAATTATTGAGTTCGATACACCAAGAATCGATTCGGCATCAAACGTTGGTGATGAATGCCAAAGAAGTGCCTGTATCTTAATATTTTTTGAAATATAAGTAAAATGGGTTGAAGTTTGGCAAAAACTTCAACCCATTTTTTGTTGTTATCAATCATTAAACAAATAATATTGTTTTTAAAGGATTAAAATCAAATGAAATGCGAATAACACGCCATTTTAGTAAATTCTGATGAGGTTTAAATCGGTAAAATCTTGCCAAAATTTTGTATTATCTGCATTTCAAATGAAATTGAAGTTAATGTGTGATTGTTTGGATAAAAGCCTTTGTGGATTTATTCTAAGTACAAAAATATGAATTTTTTATTATATCCTAAACTTTTATCGTTTTATTTTTGATAAAAATGCAAAAAATTAGATATTTTGTATTTTTATTTGAAAAATAAAAATATAAACAAACATTTTGTGGTCTAAAAATAAGGTTATAGCTTTGCATTTTTAGTTTACCTTTGTCTAAAAATTAAAAATATGCAAACCATTGAAGTTAAAAAAGGATTAAAAATAGAGTTAGACGACTTAATTATTGGCTTATCCAGGTTAGATTTGCAGGAGTTAACGGCTTTTTTTGAAAAACTGAATCAACGAATGAGTTTTTCTGAGCCACAACTTACGCGACCGAAACAAGAAATCTTGTTGTTGAAACAAATCAAATCCATGATACCGCGTTCAATAGTGCGTCGTTTCAAAGAGTTGCAACAAAAACAATACGTTCAACCACTGTCCATGCCTGAACAAACCGAAATTTTAGTGCTGATAGATTTTATCTAATTGAGCGAAAAACCCCGATGCCTTTAGGCTCGGGGATGAAAGCGAAGTCCCTAAGCGGACAATTGGGATTGAAATGTTTTTTAATTTTGGAACTTCGCATAAAAAAGAGTATTTTTGCGCCATGATTTT
>JBDKKX010000206.1:0-8972 GCA_039795795.1 Bacteroidota bacterium
ATGAATGCCAAAGGCAAACCTTTCCGCCAAGATTTCCAAAGCACTTGAATTTTGGTTTCAAGGATACCTTCAATTTTGCCTTCAATTTTGCCTTCAATTTTGCCTTCGATTTTGCCTTTTTGAACAAATTGAGCATAAGTTGTCATAATTTCAAATTTTGTTTTAGGTGAAAGCGTATTTTCAATTAATTCGACCACAATTTCGGGTTCCAGAGCCGTAATTTCGCTAAAAGAACGCACAAACGGCTCTAAAAAACGATGTAAATGTGGGTTTTCTTCATAAAAAGAAAAAAAATGGTGAAAATGTTTTTTGACCGCAACTTGATCTTTTCCATGTTTCAACAGTAAAAATAAGAATTTTAAGACGGTGTCATCGGGCAAATCCAGAATTTTGGGGTCAGCAATCGCATCTACGTGAAAGCACGGAATCTCAAAATTGGGAACAAAGCGGTGTAAGGGAGCAGATTTCTTGGAATATAATTGAGGCAACGTTTTGGGTTTCCAATTGCGCTTGCCGTGAAAAACAATGCTCGGCAACACCAAAGTCAACGGACGTTTTGCACTCACATCTTTTTCCAAAATGGAACTCAGGTGCGTCAATAGTAAAACTTTTGGATGAAATAAGGATACAAAAAATAACAGGTTTGGGGTAGTTTTCAAATAAAAAATGAATTTATTTGATATTTTTTTAAAACAAATAATTTACAACAAATATGTTTTAATTTTAACTCCGAAAGTTGTTTGCCCAATCCCAAAAAACTTTTAACGTTAGTAAAATAAAATTTATAAAAAAAAATATTTTATCGCAAAATATTGATTATCAATGAATTAAAATTAAAATAATTTTTTATTCATAAAATTTATCTAACCCTCTATGCTTTACCTTCTTTTACTTATAAAAGCGAGCTAAAATAAAAAGAACCTCGTTCCTAAAATTCATTTATTTAATCTTTTTAATTTTTAATCATGCAATTCAAATCAAAAGTGGGTAAAATAGTCGCTGGATCCCTTTTTACCTTGTTGGCAACGATTCCAACGGCTTGCCACAAAGAAGCCGCCGTTTCAACGAATCCAACCGCAAGTGCTGAAAAAATCACTCAATTTTTCGCAAAACAAGGCGTGCAAACCGAAAGTTTCTCGCTCAATGCTCAAAAAGGAGGCGTAATTGTCACTGCGCAGGGCACCACTTTCAACATACCAGAAAATGCTTTTATGGATAAAAATCAACGCATCGTTACAGGAGATGTCACTATTTTGGTGAAAGAAATCCATAAAGTATCGGATATGTTGTTCAGCAATAAACCGACAGTGACTTCCAAAGGAGCATTATTAAGCAGTTTTGGCGAATTTTCTATCGGCGCGCACCAAAAAGAATCCCTTGAATTGGCTACAGGAAAAAGCATTCTTGCAACACGCCCTTTCAAATCGGTGAATGGTATTGCGAAAAGTGAGGTTAAAAATTGGTTTGGCGATAATAGCAGTGCTCGAAAAGGCATTGAATGGTTGCCGATGCAAGAAAATTTGGCAAAATTGGGCAAAAGTGAAGAGTTGGAAATGGTGATTCGCTCTCTGCAATGGTGCAATTGGGACAAATTGCGTAAAGAAAAGGCAGATGAAGCGAGAACAACGCTCTCCGTTGTGTTTGAATCTAATTTTAACCCCAAAACAAACTTAGAGGATAAAGAGGGCGTTTTTTTGTCAGGTGTTTATTTCAAACCCGAAAACGATAATACCCTTTTTAAATGTTATGAATATTTAAATAAAGCATATTTAGTTAAATATTTAGAGCCTTTGAAAGAAAAGAACGAGGAAATAATGGGATTAGGTACATACAGTTATGGAGATATTATTCCGGTCGGAATGCGCGGTAAAATTTTGGCTTATAGCATTATTGATGAACAATATTTTGTAGAAGTTAAAGAAGTGACGATTGAAGCAGGCGGTTTTATTACAGTTAACCCTCAACCTGTGGAAGAAAAAGCATTTTTACAAGCAGTCGAGTCTTTAAACGAACAATGAACAAACAAATAATCTTTTTCACATTTATACGAAGTGCAACCTACGGGTTGCATTTTTTTTTAAATATTAAAAAAAAATGCGAATATTCGCTAACACGAATATAACTATATGATTATATCCATATCTTGTCACAATTCACTCTGAATCGTGGTTATTTGTATTATTTCATTTTATTATCGTTCTCAAATATGAAAAAGATTATTTTAACATTCATCGTTGCGAGTTTATCCTTTTTGAGCAGTTACGCACAAGTAGCGCAATCCTTAGCCGATCCTAAAACGCTCTTGATGCTATTTCCAGCCAATACGCCTGCGGCTTCAATTGCCGATACAAGAAGTCGTTATAAAGCTACGCCTATAAAAATTTTACCTAATACAGGGGTTCACGTCTGGCGATTAGATACTTTTCCAATAATAATCGTTGTCAATAAGGATACTTTGCATTTAAATACTTCAATTGAAGTCTCAGATAATGTCAAATCGAATACTCAAGTATCTTCTGACCCGAATTATACGGTGCAACGCGTAGCACCTACACACACCATGAGTGATTCTATGGGATGTAAAGAATGTAAGGTCACTAATATAGTAGCCGATAATAATCAATTGCCTCCAACCTGCTTTATTGGGGCAAAGCCGATTCTTGTAGCAATCGCGGATTGTGGGATTGGGGGAAGTTATAATAATGGCATTTTTACGCCAAAACCGAGTTATAATAATTTATTTGCGGGTAAATTATGGAAAAATTCGGCTGAATTACCTGATAATTTAGATAATGATGCGAATAGTTACGTCAATGATTACACGGGATGGAATTGGGCAGATGCCAATTATAAGAATATAGATGACCATAATCATGGCAGCCATGTAAGTGGCATCGTAGCTCAACTGATACAACAAGTGCAATACAATTATGATTTAACCTTTAATGGTAGGAATTCAGATTTGACTTTGACAAATTCAGCCGCAAGGAATGCCAATAACTTGAACATTTCAACAGATATTTTGCCAGATATTTTGCCTTATACGCCCAGCCCTGCGACTCAAAATGTGAAGATTATGAATTTGAAAACGCAAGATGCAACGGGTAGAGGTTCGCTTTTGGCACTCGTGGAAGCCATTGATTATGCGATGGGTAAAAATGCCCATATTATGAATTTGAGTTTGAGTTATAAAGGAAAAAGAGCTTATAGTCAACAATCGCTTTTGAAAAAGGTGATTGATACCGCAGGCATTTGTAAAAATATGCTTTTTGTCGTTGCGGCGGGCAATAATGGAGTGAATTTAGATGCGAATACGGATTCTACTTATTTTCCTGCCTATTTCAATAGCAATAATATGATTGTTGTCATGGCGGATTCTGCAGGAAAGAAACCTTCCTTTAGCAATTATGGTACTACGTCGGTGGACATTGCTGCACCTGGTTTCCAAATAAAAAGTACGCTCAAAGACGGTTGGGGGACGATGACAGGTACTTCGATGGCAACCCCGTTTGTGACTGCGACTGCGGCAATTTTAGGCACATATAGTTCTGTATGGAGTTATAGTGCTATTAAGGCGGCTATTCTGAATTTCACAACACTCCCTAATCCCACTTGGGCACCTTATAACTCATCCAAAAAAACGCTGAATATACCTGCTATTTTGGGCTGTTCGACTCCAAAACGTCGGATAGACGAATTTTCAAAATCAGAAAATGAAGTCACTTCATCGGCGGCGTTAGTGGCAACGCCAAATCCATTCAACGATTGGGTACAAATCCATTTAAATAGTCCAGTGGCAGTGGAAGGCGCATTATGGATTCGCAATGCGGTGGGGCAAACGGTTTTCCAACAGCAAATCAATTGTCAAGCAGGCGATAACGCTTTTGAATGGCAAGCTACTGGTTTTACGGCAGGTTTGTATCTAGTAAAGGTGCAATTACCGAATCAAGTTTTGACGTTGAAAGTGCTGAAACAATAAAGGGATAAGTTGTTCTTGTCAAAGACGCGCTATGCTTATAAGATTTTTTCAAATTTTATAGTCGTTTGGTGATAAAAATGACATAAAAAGTGCATAATAAACTACTAAAATGTTTATTTTGCACTTTTTATTTTCATTAAAAAAATTCTTGATTATATGAGACCAGTTCACTTTTTATATTTGATACTTATATTCCTGTTTGTGCAATGCCAGAAACAGTCCAAACGAGCTTCTACTAGTTGGATTTGGCAAAATATAGCGAAAACGGGTAATTTTGTACAAAAAGATTCTATTTTAAAATACACACTCCAACAAGCTCAATTGCAATTCCGTTCTCAGGATACAGTTATTGCATTGATTTTTCACAAAATCGCGGCAAATTATAAAAATAATGGTTATATGAATGAAGCCATTATGTATTGTGATTCTGCCTTGGCTATCCGCGAAACGCAATTGCCCTCGAATCATAGTGATATTGCCAAAACGAATGTCGTGAAAGGTTCTGCTTACATTGGCAAAAATGATTATATTCAAGCCTTAAATTATTTAGAAAAAGCATTTAAAATCCTCTCGGATCAAAAAGATAGTTTATTTTTAAGCTATATTTATAAAGATTTAGCACGTTGTTACTATGAAAATGGAGATTTGCAACAAGCTATTGAAACCTATAAAAATGCTTTAAACTACTTAAAATCATCACAAGACAATTATTATCAATGTTTTATGGATATGGGCATTGTGTATTACCGTTTATACCAATTACAACCCACCACAACCTATTATCAAAATGCGATTGAAAATTATGAGAAAGCCTTGCAATTTTTCGAGGCACAAAAAGATAGTTTTTACATAGCGGCTTGTCAGCATAATTTGGGCATGGCTCGACGCATTGTACATCCGCAAACGGCTTTAAAGGAATTTCAACAAGCTTTAATATTTTACGAAAAAGATAGCATTCAACTGGCGAATACGTTGCTCGAAATTGCAAAAACCTATTTGGTCATGCAACAATATGATAAAGCGAAAAGATTGGCAACCCAATCTTTGGATTTAAGAAAAATTGTATATCAAGATTTTTTAAAACATTACCCAATTGCAGAATCTTATACAGTTTTAGGCGATATTGCGGCGGCGCGGCGCGATTTTCAAATGGCTTCCAACCATTATCAACAAGCCATCAACGCATTTGACGAACGCACATTTACGCCTTTGCAACAACTTGCGCCTTTATTTGGAAAAGCAAAAATGCTCCTTCAAATCGGTCGTAAAAAAGAGGCTTTAGTTCTTTTTAATACATTAGATGGATTGATTCAACAAATTACGCATCAATTTAAAGAGGATAAATCTAAATTTAATTTGTTGGAAAACCATTTTGTCCTTTATGAAAAGGCGATTCAAACCGCTTTTGAATTATTCCAAATCCATCCAGATTCCACGTTGTTACAACAAGCATTTCAATTCAGTTCGCACAGCAAAGCGGTTGCCTTGCGACAAGCCGTAAACGATGAAAAAGCAAAATTTTTTGCCAATATTCCAAAGGATATTTTGGAAAAAGAGCATTTTTTAAAACAAGAAGTGGCATTTCAACAAAAACAATGCGCCGAAAACCCAACGGAAAATCATCAAAAACAATTCTTTCAAGCCAAAGAAAATTTAAATTTATTTATCCAAGTTTTAGAAAAACAATTTCCAAAATATTATGATTTGAAATATCAAGCTACACAAGTCATTGATTTAAAACGACTTCAAAAATCTTTGCCATCTGAAATGCTTTCTCTTGAATTTTTTGCGGGCGATTCAACAATTTACACTTTTGCGATAACACAAAATAGGATAAAAATGTATGCTTTTCCTTGCACAAAATTTTTTGATTCAACCATTTATCAATTGCGAAAATCTTTAATTGAATCCAATGATAGCTTAAAACAAAGTTATTTGAATAATGCTCATGTCCTGTATCAAAATTTGTTGGAAATACCTTTGCGCGAGTTGAATTTAAATCAAAAAATAACCCGATTGCGGATTATTCCAGATGGCAAATTGGGTTATATTCCATTTGACGCGCTTTTGACGGCACCTGCACCCGATTGGAAAGATAAATATAAACAAAAAGTACCCTTTTTATTGCGTTTATATGCAACCTCTTATGCGTATTATTCGGATAGCGCGTTGAATCAAAAAGCCATGCACATTAAAAGTAATTTTTGCGGATTTGGCATCGATTATAAAGATAGTTTGACCAATAAATCGTTAAAAAACAAATATGGTTATTTGGACAATGCACCCAAAGAAGTAGATTCGATTCAACAATTCATCGGCGGCAAAACTTGGAAAAATCAAGTCGCTACCAAAAATTGTTTTTTACAAAATGCTCAAAAAAGTGGCATTTTACACCTCAGTATGCACAGCACCACCGATGATAAAAATCCATTGGAATCGCAATTAATTTTCAGCAAAAAAGACACCATAGAGGATAACTTATTGATTGGCAAGGAGTTATTCGCACAACAATTTACTTGTGGGTTAGCGGTTTTGAGCGCGTGTCATACAGGCGACGGTCGTTTGCAACGCGGCGAAGGCATTATGAGTTTGGCGCGAGCGTTTGCGTATTCGGGTTGTCCGAGTTTAGTAATGAGTTTGTGGAGCATTCCAGACCGTTCTACTTCAAATATTATGCTGCGTTTTTATCAAAATTTGAAACAAAATTTGCCCAAAGATATGGCATTGCAACAAAGCAAATTACAATATTTAGATAATTCATCCTTTGAATCCAGCCAAAAAATACCCAATTATTGGGCTGCTACGGTGTTGATTGGCGATGTGAACGCGCTCTATTTTGAAACTTGGTATCAAAAATATAGGATTATAGTATGGATTATCGGCATTTTAGGTTTTATAATTTTCAGCTTAAAAAAAATATGATATACCAATTGGAACGCGGATGACGCGGGTTGGACGGATTTGCACGGATTTTTTTTGAATTTATGCTAGATTTTAAGCATGAATTCAAAAAAAATCTGTGCAAATCCGTCCAATCTGCATCATCTGTGTTCTACCCCTTTTTTGTCCTGTACTAAGGCTTTTTTTTCAAAAACGGGTCTATTTTAACTTAATTTGTCACCAAAAAATGACAAAAAAAAGCATCCTTTTGTTGAAAAAAAGCCTTGAAAATGCTGGTTTTACAAGGCTTTTCACTACCTTTGCATCACTATTAGAAAGCACTCCAATCATTCAACTAATTTGTATTTAAACCCACTGTAAATGTCTGATAATCAGCGAATTATACCAATAAACATCGAAGAACAGATGAAGTCGGCGTACATAGATTATTCTATGTCGGTCATCGTTTCTCGTGCCTTACCCGATGTGCGCGACGGTTTGAAACCAGTGCATCGCCGCGTTCTTTTTAGCATGTCTGAGTTGGGCTTGACGGCGGGAAAAGCTCATAAAAAATCTGCCCGTATTGTTGGGGAATGTTTCGTTGCGGGAACATTGGTCAGTACGCCGAAGGGGTTGATTCCAATTGAACAATTGGAAATCGGGCAAAAAGTTTATACGCAAGATAATATTCGGGCGATTACTGAATTGTACGAAATGCCCAAACAACCTTTATTGGAAATAAAAACGCGTAGTGGTCGTAAAAATATTTGTACGAGAGGACAAATGTTTAAAGTGCTAACACCTGATGCTCAATTAGTTTGGAAAAAAGCTAAAGAATTAAAAATTGGTGATTATTTAGTACAACGTTCTGTTTATCCAGCGTTGCAAACCTATCAACAATTAAATGATATAGAGCTTAATGAAGAAATTGCTTATTTAATTGGATTTTTCTTAGCAGATGGTTGGGTTGATAGAGACAAAGAACGTGGTTATAATCGTTTAGCTTTTGCAACAAATAATATTGAAGTACTTGAAAAAATACAAGCTATTATTAAAAATCAGTTTAAGATTGATACAACGATTCACTCAAAAACATCTATATTTTATTTAAAAATTAATGATAGTGTTTTAAATAAAAAATTGATACAAAGCTTTGGATTAGAAAATAAATACGCTAAAAATATTCAAGTACCCAATTGGTTGTATCAGTCCAAAGAGTCCGTTATTTTTTCGTTTGTCTCTGGATTTATTGATGGTGATGGTTCTGTGCATAAAACAAGAAACAGCATCAATATGTCTTCGATTTCTAAAATTTTTTTAGAGGACATACAAGTATTGCTATTCAGTTTTGGAATACATAGTAAATTTTATCAAGCTAATAAAATTAAAACTCATAATTGGAATGGTACACTTGTAAAAGGAAATCATTTGGCTTGTGCATTAGAAATTGAAAGCGCATCTTATCATAGATTAGCTGAAAAACTTAATTTGTGCAATCATAATAAAAAAGAGCGATTACATAAGGAACATCGGCTTGTACCTGACCAAACTTCTAAAATACCGTTTTTAGGTCAAAAAGTATTTGCGCAATTTAGTGAAAAACATCTTGGTGGTGGTTGGTATGAAAATTCCGAAGGTATTAAAGTACGTTCTGGGATTAAATACCCAAATGGTACAAAAATTAGATATTCCAAAGATTTAAATAACGAGGTAGATATTTATTATTCTAATATATCAAGTCTTGGAATTTTACAAAAACTTGAACTTATTAATTCTGATTATTTTGCAATTATCCAAAACTGGAAAGAAAAAAATGTTTCATTTGTTGAAATAACAGAAATTAATGAAACAGAGCCTAATATCACTTACGATATTCAAGTGGAGCAAGATCATGAGTTTATTGCAAATGGTATGTTAGTTCACAATTGTTTGGGTAAATATCACCCACATGGTGATACGTCTGTATATGATGCAATGGTTCGGATGGCACAAGATTGGTCGTTGAGATACCCGCTTGTGGACGGGCAAGGGAACTTTGGGTCGATGGAAGGAGACTCGGCGGCAGCCATGCGCTACACGGAAGCGCGTTTGAGACGGATTAGTGATGAAATTT
>JBDKKX010000207.1:0-8950 GCA_039795795.1 Bacteroidota bacterium
CATTGTGATACGAATGGATGTACGGATTCTACGGATTTCACGGATTGGTACGGATTTTTTTATTTTTTTGCTTGGATTTAGAGCATGAATTCCAAAAAATCTGTACCAATCCGTGAAATCCGTAGAATCCGTACATTCATTCGTATCACAATGTATCCAAAAGTTACCCATCCCAAAAATCCCAAAAATCAATCCCATTTAATCCCAAAAAAATCCCATTTAATCCCAATTCCAACGTACTACGGTTCTTTCAACAGCGTTTCAATATCGCGCATGAAGCAATCGACCTCTTGCGGATTGGTGCCATCGCAAAAAGTACGCACATGGCGCGCTTTATCCACCAAAATCAACCTTCCAGAATGGTCAAAACCGCCCGGTGCATTCGGGTCTTCCTTGGCAATGCTGAAATAATCATTTGCAATCGCGTATAAACTATCTTTTTCACCCGTGACGAAATGCCATTTTTGCGCATCCATGATACCTAATTTTTGCGCATAATTCCGCAAATAATCAGGCGTATCTCGTTTAGGATCAATGGTATGCGAAAGTAAAAGGATATTCGGATTCTCCTTAAATCGTTCATAAACACGCAACATTTGCGCGGTTACTTTGGGGCAAATCGTCGGACAACTCGTAAAAAAGAAATCTATCACATAAATTTTATTTTGGAAAGTATTGTTATTCACCACTTCACCTTGCTGATTCGTGAAGGAAAAAGAACGAATCGTCGGATAAATCGTATCGCCTTGATTTGTAATCGCTTTGTTGCCAATGATAGGCAATTTCCCCCCTTTATTCCTGCATGGTTTGGAGTCGTTTTGACAACTCATAATGCCGATAACGCAGCAACCCATGAAAAATAAATTATTTTTAAACCCCTTTTTTTTAAACATGAATTATAATTTTACATACTTACTGGCAATTGCGATGCTCATATAAATTTGATTATTTACACTTTGAATACTATCTTTTTGCGCTTTGAAAAATTTAATTTTGTCTTCATAGCTTTTAGCCGCATTTTTACCTTCGGTAAACTGGTGCATCCATTGCATCATATTATCATCTGCTTTGGAAAGCGCGAGTTGTGCTTCTAACAACGCTTCTTTCAGTTGCGTACTATCTTCGGAAGTGGCTTCACTGCGCTGTTTCAACGCCGTTTTTAATTGATAGATGTCCCCCATTTTCGGCATCGTTTCGTTGTGTAATTTCATCACTTCATCATTCAGTTGATTCAACGCCTCTTCTTGCTTGTTTTTACAAGCGCATAAATAAGAAAGGCTTACACACAAAAAAAGGACTAATAGATTGGTATTGAACCGATTTTGAATTATAAATTTCATAATGTTGTAATAAACAATATTTAGGTGGACGGTTTTGCTTCCATTAATGGTGCGAATTTACAGCATTCCTATCGAATAATCTATCATTTTGTTACAAATTGCAGCATTTTTGACAAAGAACGATTTTGCCCCGAATTACACGAATTTTCACTAAAAATTCGTGCAAAATTCGTGTAATTCGTGGCAAAATCGTCTTTTTTTACTTTTTCAATCGATTGGTCGGATTCTGCCTTTTTAAAACCCAAATTTCTTCATTTCTACGCTTCAGAATAGAATCCAAGGCATAAATCTGCTTTTTTAACGTTTCTTTTTGCAAAAGTAACAGTTTATTAGACTTATCTTGAGCATCCATAGCCGCTTTCAAGTGCGAAATCGTGTCTTGTTTTTGACGAACCGTTTGAGACATATCTTTAAACCCACTTAATTTTTTTTCTAAAATCAAGTTTTGTTCCTGTTGAAGTTGCAAAGAAACGGTTAAGGATTGCAATTTTGCATCATTTTTGCGTTCAACGTCCTGTAACTGCCGATAAAACCAATACGCAACCGCCGCCGCAAAGAACAACGCTATCAAGGCTAACCATAACAAATGACGGTCAGAACCATTGGGATTCGGTTGTGCTGCTTCGGGAGCAGGAACAGGATTGGGCGGTGTTTGCATCTTTTAATGATCACTTCGTTTGATATGCACAGAATGGTTAATTTTAAAGAGGCAAAGATAATTTTTTTACATAAATTCATGCAGCAAATGCTCTTTGTTTCTAAAATATAGACGCATTTTATTTAAAATTGTCTTGATATTAAAAAAGATTTTCACCAAAAATGTTCTAATCGAATACTCGGTACGTGACAAAAAGGCTTTTTATCACAGATGGAACAGATTCCACGAGATTTTCACAGATTTTTTGGGATTTTCAAGGCTTAAAATCCCAAAAAATCTGTGAAAATCTCGTGAAATCTGTTCCATCTGTGATAAAAAGCCTTTTTGTCACGTACTAAGGGAAAACTTATAAAAAAGCAGAAGGAATTAAGGACGCTATGTCTTTAATTCCTTCTGCTTTTTTATTCCGAATTTGATTTAAAAATATTTAAAACTATGACCGTCTTTTATCTGCAAAAGCGTTTCATATATCAATCGAATAACATTTGAAACATCTTCTTTATGTGCCATTTCAACCGTCGTATGCATATAGCGCAAGGGCAACGAAATCAAAACCGATGGAATCCCGCCACACGCATACGCGAAGGAATCCGTATCCGTTCCCGTCGTACGACTGGATGCTTGCCGTTGAAACGGAATTTTTTGTGCTTCTGCTGTATCAATTACTAAATTTAATAAATTGTTATGCACGGAAGGCGCGTAAGTTAAACTCGGTCCCCGCCCACAACGCACATCGCCTTGTACTTTGGACGACATCAGGGGCGTATGCGTATCATGCGTCACGTCTGTCACAATCGCCACATGAGGGCGAATCGTTTCCGCAATCATTTGCGCCCCGCGCAAACCCACTTCTTCCTGCACCGAATTGACGATATATAAGCTATAAGGCAAATCAATTTTATTTTCGCGAATCAAACGCGCCACTTCAGCAATGCAAAAACCGCCAATGCGATTGTCCAACGCCCGTCCAGAATAAAACCGATTGTTTAAAACTTCAAACGTATCGGGATAAGTTATCACGCAACCAACGTGTATGCCCATCGCTAAAACTTCCTCGCGGTTTTTCGCACCCACATCTATGAAAATATTATCTATGGTGGGAGTCAAATGCGCATCTTTTCCTTGCCGCACATGAATCGCGGGCCAGCCAAAAACACCTCGTACAATGCCTTTGCTGCGCGTATGAATATTCACCCGTTTCGACGGCGCAATCAAATGATCGGAGCCGCCATTGCGAATCACTCCTATGAAACCATCATCCGAAATGTGGTTCACAAACCAAGAAATCTCGTCAGCATGTGCCTCAATCACGACCCGATAAGGTTTTCCTGGATTGATGACTGCGTAAGCCGTGCCATAATTATCCGACTGAAAATCATCAATGTACGGACGCAGGTATTCTAACCACACCAACTGACCTGCTGCCTCAAACCCCGTCGGGGAGGCAGTGTTGATGTATTGCTCCAAGAAGTGTTCGGAAGCCGATGTAATAATGGACATGTAAGATAACAAAAGCATAGATTTTTATACAAAAATGTCACCTTTCATACAAAAACAGAGACAATTGTCTAAGATCTGGCAAACAGACCCTTGAATATCTCAATTTTCAAGTAAAATGGTTCATCTAAGTGCTCGTATTGAACATGGTACCGCAAAAAACATCCCAATTGCTAAACAATTCATGGTGTTCTTGTTCCTCTCTGTTTCAATGAAAAAGCGATGATCCATTTTCTGCGACAAAGGTAACAGGATTATCAGATTATACAAATTAATTTTCACATTTTTATTTCCCTAAACTGTTGTTCGTATCATTAAACACCCTTATATCTTATCTCCAAAAAATAGGTGCTACAATAATGAATTGCGTTTATGGTTTGTGGATTTCGGAAGGATAAGCTGTTTGCCATTCCGAAATCCACAAACCACATTCCGAAATTCCTTGTTTCGGTCAAAAAAATTGAAAAATAGGGTTTTAATACATGATATAACATTATTCAGTTATAATATCTAATAATATTATATGTATTATCAAAAGTAATGCAAAATTATAATAAAAACTTTAATTTTACAAATTATACATGTCATTTTGTAATTGTTTCCATAACAAAATCATTTTGTAATTGTTTTGTTACAGGTTAAATTTCCATCCATTTTTCTGGAGAAACGCGCCATTGAGACAAAATTTTTAAATCTTCTGCTTGTATATAACCCATTTCCACCGCGACTTCTAATAAAGTATCATAATCGGTCAACGTTTTTAAAAGGCAATCGGCTTTTGAAAAGGCGTTCGTAGCGCGTTCAAAACCATACGTGAAGATGGCGGCGGTGCCAACCACCTGTACCTTTGCTTCTTTTAAGGCTTCAACGGCTTTTAAACTGCTGCCTCCTGTCGAAATTAAGTCTTCTATAACCAAAACGCGTGCTTTTTCGGATAAAGAGCCTTCGATTTGGTTTTGCCGACCATGCGCTTTTGGTTTTTCGCGCACATAGACGAAGGGTTTATGCAAACGGTCTGCCAATAAAACGCCATGTGGAATGCCTGCTGTTGCTACCCCTGCGATGACATCGAAATCTCCGAACTGTGCGGACAGTTCCACGAAACCGTTTGTGGTGCAATCGCGTATGGATGGATGGGATAACAGCAACCGATTGTCGCAGTAAATCGGGGATAAAATGCCTGATGCCCAAGTGAAGGGTTGTTTTGGGCTCAAACGAACTGCACGAATTTCTAATAATTTACGCGCAATGGCTTTGGATTGTTTCATCAATTATGCTTAATATTGCAGGATGAATGATGAATGGTGAATGATGAATGGTGAACGATGAATCTATTTTGGATTTTTGGATTAAAATTAGGATACAATGGATGTACGGATTTCACGGGTTTCACCGATTTGTGCGGATTTTTTTATTTTTTTTGCCTAAAATGAGGCATTGGATTCAAAAAAAATCCGTACGAATCGGTGAAATCCGTGAAATCCGTACATCCATTGTATCCTAATTTTCCCAAGCAGATAATCGACAGCTGCCGAAATCCAAAATAGATTCATCATTCACCATTCATCATTCATCATTACAATGAATATTGCTTTTGAGGCGCAAATGTAACTCTTTTTTTAAAATCACTATGTCGCATCGTATTCAATATGTACAAAATTTTTATTAACAATACGCCTTTATATTTAATGGAAACCCATGCGGTTTCGACGGAGTGGAAAAACCAACCCAAATCGATTGTCATGCCGTATATAGACCGAAAAAGTCTTTTTTGGTACATCGACAAATTGGAAAAAAACGGAGAAATGAATTATATCTTATTGCATTCCAACGATTTAGAAAAATTATGGGCAGATTTTAAAAGTATTTATAAAATCATTCAAGCCGCAGGAGGCGTTGTTGAAAATGCGGATGGGAAAACTTTATTGATTTTTCGACGGAATTTTTGGGATTTGCCCAAAGGCAAAATCGATAAAGGCGAAACCAAAGAACATGCGGCGGTCCGCGAAGTGCAGGAAGAAACGGGCATTCAACAAATTGAATTATTGAATCCGATTCGGACGACTTATCATACCTATCCACAAAAAGAAAAGCGAATTTTGAAGGAAACTTTTTGGTTTAAGATGAAAACGCAGGAAACGGATTTGCTTCCGCAAACAGAAGAGGATATTGAACAGGCAATTTGGGTGGATTTGAAAACTTTCTTAACGCCCGAATTACCCATTTACAAAAATATTTTAGAAGTTCTTTTCGGAAATGACAAATGATAAATGATGAATGATAAATGATGAATGATGAATGATGAATGATGAATGATGAATTTGTAAATTCATCATTTATCATTCATCATTCATCATTTATCATTCATCATTTATCATTCACCATTTATCATTCATCATTTATCATTAAGACCTTTGTCATTCAAAATCAACAACTTAGATACTATGAGTCCGACATCAATCGACTCCACTACACAACCGTATTGGCATATTTTGCCGTTAGACAAAGATAAAACAGATATATTTTTGTTTTTTAATCGCGTGTATCCCGTCGTGACCAAATGGATGGAACATTTTTTCCAATCTTCGGCTTGGGAAATCGATTTGCACGCCGATTTGCACAATGCAGAATTATTAAGGCATTTTTATTTTGAAAATCGAAATCGCATCAAAATTAGTGGACAACATTCGCTCGCATTTGGTTTTCCATTGATAGTGGACGCGGATACGTTTTCTGGAAGCGAACCGATTCCGATTAGCGCGCCGCTTTTTATTTGGTATTTGAACCTAAAACCGCATCCCAATCGGCGTGATAGCTGGCTGATGGGCAGGGATGAAACATCGCCTTTGGTGGTGAATGAACCCATATTGCAATTTTTTCAACTCAAATATAACATTGATTTAAAAGAGAGATTAACAAAATTTGTTCTTTCTAAAAACTTTTCTCTCAATGCTTTCGATGCTTTAACCAAAGAGTTAGCAAAAGTTTTAAAGTACAAAACCCAACACCTTAATTCGGGTTTAAGGGAATGCCCCAATCTGGGTCTTTTGAGGGAATTGTCGAAATCGGGGGATATTGCCTGGTCAGGCGTGTTAGGTATTTTTCCGTCGCAAGCCTTGTTTTTTAAACAAAAAAGTTTAAATCAGGTGGTTGAAACGACGTTTTTTAAAACCACAATGAAGGCTGCTATTCCGACGGCAGATACTTCGACAGCGTTCGGAAGGGCGGAACAAATGCACGAATTCACCCTTTTGCCCGAAGATGCAGAGCAAAGAGCTGCATTTAGAACGATTTTGCGGCAGCGATTGAGTATTACGGAAGGCGGGCATGGGACGGGAAAAACGCATTTAGCGGCTAATATTGCCCTCAATGCCGCGTCCAATGGGCGCAAAACGCTGATTGTGGCGCGTGATATGGCAACTTTGATTCAAATTCAACAATATTTTGTGGATAATGGTCTGGGCAATTTAACTTTTTTGTTGAAAGACTTATTGCACGATAAAAAAATATTATTGGATTCGTTGCGCCAAGAGGTGACGACCAAAACCGTTCCGAATCAACCGTTTCATTTAGAATCGTATCTCATCACGCTCAAACAAGCGCGGCGATGGTTGCAACGGTTGGATAATCGAACGGAAGCCTTGAATCGCCCTGTTTTTGGGCAGGAACGCTGGGCGGATATTGTGGGTCGCTACGTCAAAAGCAGCCAAGTGGCAGGGCGTGAATTGTTGACAAATCATTTAAATCCAAGCGATTTTACATTTAAAGAAGAAGAATACGATTTTCTGAAAAACGAAATTGAAACGTCGGACCGCTTATTTGTAAAAGCGGGAACGATGAAACATCCTTTGACCAGTTTGCATCCCTCGTTGTTTAAAGCGGCTTCGGGCGGCATGAGTTATCGGTTTGTTGCCGAAAAAGTGGAGACGTATTTGAAAAAATTGTCTATGATTCAACATCGGCATATTCGCATGATTGACGCTTATGCGCAACGATTGACCGATTATTATGAAGCGCATTATGATGAATTATATGAACAATTACAGCGTTTAAAAGAGGATATTTCAGATTATTTATTTCAATTCGGCAACGATTTTGAAACCACTAACATATTGAAAACCAGTGCTTTACAAATTATGTCTGTTTTTTCAGACCGTTCCAAAGCGATTTTGGAAGCGCGAGAAAAAATGGTGACGGCTTATCAAAAATTGCGAGATATTTTCCATAGTCGAGAATATAAATATTTTGAACATCCTTTTTTAGAAGGGCAGGAGCGCAAAAATGTACCGATTTTGCGTGAAAATTTGGAACATTTTGAAAAATCCTTGCAACAATGGCGTATTATTTTGCCGACGATGGTTCAAGAACAAGTCCATCGGTTGAATGGCAAAACGGCGGCATATCTGGATCCTCATTTTGCGGAGCGCGTCGTGGAATTGGAGCATGAATTGGAAGATTTATTGTCTGAATTGAATGGTAGCAATTTGTATGAATCGCCGATTCACCATAAAGTGCAATCGCTGCCCAAAAGACAACTTTTTGTAGAAGAAACTTTGGAACGGTTAGAACAAACCAAACAAAATTTGCGTGATTTTGAAACTTTTTTTCAATGGCAGGAACATTGGCTGGCGATGTCTGAAAAAGGACAGCAAATTGTGAAAGCAATTGTCAAAGTAAAACCGCCAGATTGGTTATCGGCTTTTCAAAGTTGGTATTTTCATAATATTTTAATGGTTTATAATCAAAGAGATATTACAACAGGAGATGATTTAGCGCAAAAATTAGTAGATGCGAATGATAAATTGCGCAAAATGTTCCCTGCTCAAATCGCTTTACTTTGGATGGAGCGCAAAAATGAAGTGATTCGTCAATTGAGGAAGCATAATCCGCCGACTTACAAGCATTTTTTTGATACGAATAATATTGTTTTGACCAAACCCTTACCGCTTCCGAAAATTCTTAAAAGCAATGTAGAATCTTTGACAGAAATATATCCAGTGTTATTGATGCCGCCATCGGTTGCAACCGAATTATTGAAAGGGGAAGGCAATATTTTTACAAATATTATTTTTGAAAATGCGCATTTGATTGCTAAAGAATCTGTGGAACAGTTAATGGTGAACACGGATGGAGTGGTTGCCTTGTGCGAAAATACTTCTAATCCAACCATTGCAGTCGCAGAAGATTGGGATGTGGCATCGTTGGCGGCTTATGCAAAGGCGGTGGGCGCGCCGACGGTACGGTTGAATCATTTACATCGGCAAGTAAGCGAGTCGGTTCGAGCGTTGAATCGGGCGATTTTTTATCCCGATATGCGTTTGCCGATGTCTCATCCGTTGGGCGAGCAGGCGGCAAAAGTGGTTCATATTAATAATGGACGGATTCATGAAATTTCGCAGACGAATGAAGCAGAAATTGCAGAAATCGTGCGCATTTTGCAAGAAATCAATGCAAC
>JBDKKX010000208.1:0-8936 GCA_039795795.1 Bacteroidota bacterium
CTCTACGCGCTCAAAAATCGCATAACCTGTAAAGGGTCGTAAAGCACCTGTGGTAGAACATAACGCTTTAGTGAAATTCAAATTTAGAATTCCGCTATTTCCAATATTAAATATAAAAGAAACATGACAACGCTCATTTTTTAATTCTAATAAAATGATCGTATCATTTTGTTCACCTTTAATGCTACCAAAACGGTATTCATTGAAGGGACTGGATAGTTTCAGTTGATTCAATCCCTTGATTTCCAATTTGGCTCTAAGCACCTGACATGAATTTGCTTCATAGTAAACATAAATGTACCAATTGCCTTTAAACGCGTCCAATAATCTTTTTTGGGCGGTGGTCATCAAACTTTCCATTGTATTGGCAAGATTCGTTATGTTTAAAAATTTTTCACCTAAGATTATTTTATAATTGTCACCGATTGCATCAAAATAAGCATCAATTCTTTCGTAATCTACCGTTTCCATATCCTCTTTGACCAACAACACATATAAACTATATGCATCAGTGGGTCTTCCTCTCGTAGCAGTTAACAAACCGCCTATATAAGATAAGTAATTTTTATTATAGGTTGACCCCAAAATCACTATCATAAAAAAATACTCCGTTTGGGTTCGGAAAATGAAAAACAAGTTTGGATTGCTTTTTAAGGAATAATATTCCCCATGATAGGTTTGGGCATTATCTTCAAAGATAGCTGTTCCATTTTCTTGAATCATCAATTTTCGATTGTGTCGCCTTTCGCCCGTCGCTATACTTCGATAATGCATCGTGTAATTGCCTGTATATACAATATCGTTTACGTTTAATTCAATTGATTTTTCGATTTCATTCGTTTCAAACAGAAGCACTAATTTTCTCCAAAGGGTTGTATCTAATGCCGACCTTTGTTCGCTAATAAACATACATAATTTATGAATGGTGGTGTTATTCGCGGCTATCCCTTCCATTTGAGTCAGGTTGCCTAATTTACTAATCGCTTTTGCCTGCGTGTCCAAGCCTGTTATTTTTTGGACGCTTTCCGCAATAAGCTCCGCATTTTTGATAGTCCATGCTTGTCCAATGCCTGGTAACACCTTCTTCCAAACGGCTTCTTTTAAATAGCTAAGTGCTTGATATTCAATATCATTTAGAGGTTTTTTTTTGGATTGCATCGCGTTATATTATTTTTTTTAAAATTTTTAAGTTGTCCTTTACTTGGGCTTGCGTGTCGTTAAAAATCGATCTAACTTTGACAGCCCATCAAAAAAAAATGTAGTTTGGGCGCGAAAAAATTATGAGTGCAAAAATCCTGCACTCATAACGGATAGCTTTGCAGCACCTAAAAAAACAACTTATAAATGAATTTAAGTTTTATAAATGAGCTAAAACGGGAACAAAAATATTGTAATTATTTGATTTTTAAAAATTTATTGGTAAAAAAAATTATATTTTAGTTTCAACCGAACGAACAAAGTGTTCGCAAAAAATACCCAACATCAACGGAGTTTGAATAAATCGTTTCATTTTATACACTTCTTCAACGCAGTTTAATTTAAAAATTGTAAAAAAAAGATAGTGCAGCATTTCTGCACTTACGGTTTATAGCTTTGCATCATATAAGAATATAACTTATAATTTATTTTAAAATGAATTAATTTTATTAAAAAATTTTTTAAACTAAAAATCATTGTGCATGAAAAAAAAACCAGCTTTTTAATGGATACTACCATTTCAAAAAAAGTAAAGACTTACATTTTATTGAAGTAACGTGCCATCGAATTTGTGGTGCACTATTGTTTTGTGAATGTTGACATTCACAAAGCCATTAACCTTTTTTTTGTAATTTTTAAAACAAAAAATATGAAAAAGTTTTGTTTTTTACTTATGTTCGTTTTTACATTGGGCAGTTTGGATGCTCAGACTTATCCTTATGCAGGCAGCGGCTGTTCTGACGCGGCGGATGTGTGGGGCTTTTATAAGCGGCAATGCGTTTCTTATGTGGCTTGGTGCATGAATAGAGATCATGGCAATGCAGGTACCACAGGCAGTTTTCCATTTAGAAATGACATGACAGGTACTGGGACGGATAATACTTGTTCGCCGTCTTCTGGGCAACGATTAAGCCATGCGTGTCGTTGGAACGATTTACTTGCGCTGAATGGATATTACGTAACTCATTTCCCAACGCCAGGTGCGATTGCTCAATGGAATGGCTCTGAAAAAACAGGCATTGGAGCATTAGGGCATGTGGAATATGTTATCAGTGTGAATTCGGATGGTACGGCAAATACACAGTCTTACAATGCCGCAGGTACTTGCGCGTATAAAGCTTATTCTAATCGAACCGCAGCGCGTTATATTCGTTTCAGTCGTATGAAACTGAATGATGCAAAATTATCTGCTTTTGTAAAAGGACAAGCAGTTTCGGTAACGGCTTCCTTGACGAATAATTTTGGACAAGCGTATAACGATGTTAGAATTCGGGCGGCATTGTACACTGCGAGCAATGCGTATGTGGGAGTCATTGAAGAAAAAACGTTGAGTTTTGCCGCTAATGAGGAAAAATCTATCACTTTTTCAAAATCAACGCTCACTTCGAGTGCAGGGGATTATAAAATTTGGATAGAAACTCAATGGGGGGGTAGCCCTTGGGTGTTGGTTCACAAACCCTTCGAAACGTCAACGATTCCTGTGAGTATTGTGGAGTCTTCTTTGACCGTAACGCCTACTGCTTTGGCTTTTGATTATTTCGCAAGCAGCAAAACCGTCAGCGTTGTGGCAACGGGTGGTGATTACACCGCTACGAGTAGTGCTACCTGGTTAACTTTGTCTAAAACGGGTGGTACTATCACAGTGAATTGCACGGCGAATGCAGGTGCTTCACGGACTGCAACGATTACGGTCAAGCAAAGTAGTAATTTGACTAAAACTGTGACGGTGACGGTGACACAAGCTGCATTTGTTCCTTCTTTAACGGTGACACCAAGCAGTTTGAGTTTTACGAGCGCGAGCGAATCGAAAACAGTAGGAGTTGAATCCAATGCGCCAACTGCAATATCCAGCAACGTTTCATGGCTGACAGTTTCGCCTACGTCGGGCGGAGCGAATACCTCTATGGCTGTTACAGCCCGTGCAGTAGCTAATACCTTGTTCACTTCAAGGACGGGACTGATTACGGTCAAGCAAAGTCAAAGTAATTTGAGTAAAACCGTGACGGTGACGGTGACACAAGCTGCAGCTCCCAATATTTTAGATGTATCACCGACTGCTCTTACCTTTAATGGCGTAGCGGGCACCAAATCAATCTCAATCACGGCATCGGGTACATACACAGTAACGGATGATGCGTCCTGGCTTTCCTTGTCCCGCAGTTCTGGAACGGGAAATGGTACAATGACCGCTACCTGCACGGCAAACCCTTCTACGACGGCTGTAAGGACTGCTGTTATCACTTTTAAACAAAATGGATTAACAAAGACAATTGCTGCCTCACAGAATCGTAAAGGCTATAGTCCAGATGCGCAGGCGCAAAGCGAAACTGACTTTGCCTTGAAGAGCCTTTATCCCAATCCTGTTTCAGATGCTTTATCGATTGTATTGAATAGCAATGAATTACAAGATGTAATGCTGGAAATTCGCACGATTGACGGCAAGCCTGTTTCGGTTCATAAACAGGCTTTGACAGTGGGTGAAAATCGGGTACAGATTCCTGTGACTGCGTTGACAAATGGGTTTTATTTTTTAGCCGTATTCAAAGAGGCAAACGCTACTGCGCAAACCTTGAAATTTGAAGTTTTGAAATAAGTAGCATTTTTCCACATAAGAGCATAGCTTTTCACAGAGCGGATTAATAATTTTTCTTTGTGAAAATCTATGTTCTTAATCGTGTATCTCGCTGCATTACATCTGGATCGAAGGATTTCAACTATTGTATAATCTTATAGTTGGTGAATCGATTTTTTTTTAATCATAAAAATACTTAAAATGAAAACAGTATTTTCTACCTTTTCACTCCTATTAGTGTTTCAAAGTCTGTTGGCGCAACCCACTCTTTCGAATCCTGTAGCGAATAAATTTTTTTTAGACGCAAATAATCCCATTGCGTTTAGCTGGGGAAGTGTTCCTAATGCAACGGCTTATCGGATACAAATAGCGTATGCGGACGATGTATTCAGTCAAGCAAAAGGCTTTACAACACCTCTTAAAAATGACAATGTTAGTGGCAACCTCTCTGCAAAATACTCATTAATCGCTGGATTTTACTACTCTTGGGCAGTAAAAAGTGATAAGTCCTCTAATTATTCTGTTAACCGCACTTTTGCCATTCGTCATAAGCAGCCAACTTTGAGTAACCCTGCTGAGGGTGGAACGGTAACCAAGGATACTGATTTCCAGTGGGAACCCGTGGATTATGCAGATCAATATCGACTTCAAATTTCTAAAGCGCGGGATGTAAATAGCCAAGTAGATATTGGAGATGCCAATTATGGAAAATTTCTTACGACGGTTTATGACGCTTCAATTGGGGATAACAAGGTCATTAAGTTTAGCGACTTAAAAATCACCCTTGTTCCTGGTACTTACTATTGGCATGCCCGAGGTGGGAAAGGTACTTTGGGCGGAGCGTTTTCTGAAGTACGTTCCTTTGTAATTCCTTGTGTAACTCCAACGATTACAACACAACCTCAAAATGTAACGATTTGTAAGAATGTATCTACTACGTTGTCTTTGGTTGCTACGGGCGCAGATGCTTATCAATGGCAGCAAGACCAAAATGGCAATTGGATAAATATTGCTGGTGCTACAAAGGCAAATTATGCGTTTACTGCCCAAACGACGGGCAGTTATCGTTGTATTGTTTCTAAAACGTGTGGAGAAAAAGTGGAAAGTGATGTCGCAACAGCTACGGTCAATTCCAAGCCGACAGGTACAGTGGATGCAGATAATCTGAATCCTGTCGTAAATACACCTGTTACATTTAGTTCGGATGGTTTTGACGAGGTGGATTATAGCTGGTCCTTTCCGAATGGTACGCCTGCAACTTCCTCAGAGGCGAATCCAACGGTTACTTTTACGCAAGCAGGTGTAAAAACGGTTCTTTTTAAAGCAACCTCCAAAGCGGGTTGTGGCGTTTTTCAAAAAACGCTGACTGTTACAGTCAAAGAAGATTGTACCCCTCCAGAAATTACCGTTCACCCTCAATCGAAAACGGTGTGTAGTGGGGCATCCGTTACTTTATCCGTAACAGCTACCAACGGAAATCGATACAAATGGCAACAATTGGATGTGAACGGCAATTGGAGTGAGATTTCAAATGCTACGGCAAGAACTTATACTTTTACGCCTCAAACTTCCAGCAGTTACCGTTGTGTGGTTATCCGCAATTGCACGGAAACGTCGGAATCGGAAAGTGAGATTGCCGAAGTGACCGTCAATTCTAAACCAACGGGTACAATGGATGCAGATAATCTAAATCCTGTCGTAAATACACCTGTTACATTTAGTTCGGATGGTTTTGACGAGGTGGATTATAGTTGGACATTTCCGAATGGTACGCCTGCAACTTCCACGGAGGCAAATCCGACAGTCACTTTTACGCAAGTTGGCGTAAAAACGGTTCTTTTTAAAGCAACCTCCAAAGCGGGCTGTGGCGTTTTTCAAAAAACGCTGACTATTACAGTCAAAGAAGATTGTACCCCTCCAGAAATTACCGTTCAGCCTCAATCGAAAACGGTGTGTAGTGGCGCGTCGCTTTCATTATCCGTAACGGCTACCAATGGGAATCGATACAAATGGCAACAATTGGATGCGAATGGCAATTGGAGTGATATTTCAAATGCTACCGCACAAACTTATACATTTTCGGCACAAACCTCTAATAGTTATCGTTGTGTGGTCATCCGCAATTGCACGGAAACGTCGGAATCGGAAAGTGATATTGCCGAAGTGACCGTCAATCCCAAACCGACGGGTACGGCGGATGCGGATAATCTAAATCCTGTCGTAAACACGCCCGTTACTTTTAGTTCGGATGGTTTTGACGAGGTCGATTATAGTTGGACATTTCCGAATGGTACGCCTGCAACTTCCTCGGAGGCAAATCCGACGGTCACTTTTACGCAAGTGGGCGTAAAAACGGTTCTTTTTAAAGCAACCTCTAAAGCGGGTTGTGGCGTTTTTCAAAAAACGTTGACACTTATTGTGAAAGAGGATTGTACGTTGCCCGAAATTGCTGTACAGCCACAAGCATTTGACGGTTGCAAAAATGAAACGGTGAATTTGTCCATTACGGCAACGAATGCAGACAAATATCAATGGCAAAGCCTCCAAAATGCGATTTGGAAGGATATTCCAAATGCGAATCAACGCATTTATAGTTTTTCTGCCCAGAAAGATAGCACTTTTCGTTGTGTCCTTACTCGGAACTGCGGCGGAGATGCGGTCACGAGTGATGAAGCGATTATCACAGTAGATTCTTTGCCGAATGGCATGATTAAGGCAAATATTATGGACCCTACCGTCGGTCAAGAGGTGACTTTTGAGTTGGAAGGGTATGAGAATGCGACGGAATACAGTTGGACATTCGCGGGCGGTACACCTGCGACGGCTACGGATATGAATCCAACCGTCGTTTTCAACACAACTGGCGCGCATCTGGTTCAATTCAAAGCCAAAGGGAAATGCGGTTTTAGTACAGAACGGGTTTTAACGATACAAACCAGTGCATCGTGTGGGGTAGAGATAACCAATATTTTGGTTCATCCAGAGGCTTGTGGCAAGTCCGATGGCAGTTTAACGGTGACTGCTACGGGCAGTGAGTTGCAATACTCAATTGACGGCACGACTTTTCAAGTCAGTAATGTATTTGAACAGTTGACGGCAGGCTATTATACGATTACGGTGAAAGATGCGTCGAATTGTACGGTTCGTTCCGCGTTACAAACCATAGAAAGTATTGGGAATGAACCAGTTGCCAATTTTACAAATGTTATAACAAATTTGAGTGTAGCGTTTACGAATACTTCCACGAATGCGACGGATGCAACGTATTCATGGAATTTTGGGGATAACACTGCCGCGAATACCCAAGCGAATCCAATACACGTTTATGCCCAAGCGGGTACTTACACGGTTGCATTGACGGTCACTACGGCGTGCGGAACGCATACGACGACGCGAAGTATCACGGTTTCGCAAGGTTGTGTGCTTCCTATTGCCAATTTTACAAGTGTAGCGAGTAATTTGAGTGTTGTTTTCACCAATACTTCCACGAATACGACAGGTGCAACGTATTCATGGAATTTTGGTAACGGACAAACTTCTACACAACCGAATGCGACGATAACTTACGCAACGGCGGGGAGTTATAAGGTTACCTTAACAGTGACAACAAGTTGTGGCACGAATACGATTTCACAAACCATAACCGTAACTGCTTGTCCTCCATCTTTACCAGAATTTGATATTTATTCAGGACTGAATAACAATATACAATTTAATAAGTCTGGTTATGTATATTATAATGGTGTTCATTATATGGTATATTCTAATGGGCATTTTAATAGTGGTTTTAGTCAATATGGTACTTACGATGCCAAAGTCAAATTGGCGACTTCCACCGATGGACGTACTTGGACAAGTCAAGATATTTTGACCACAACAATCGGTTCTCATACGCACGTTTTAACCATAGATAATAATGGAAAACTACATCTTGCTTATATCGAAGGTACTACGGGTGGTTATTATGGATTAGAAAGAGGCACATTAGTTTATGCGAATAATGTGAATGGTTCTTGGGTTAAACAAAATACCAATTTAGGGACAGGTAATGGTTATTCTTACAATTGGACATCGCCTTATCAACTGATGTTTGGCAATGACGGAAAACTTAGGATGTACTACACGACTACGGGTTGGTGGGCTTGGGGTGCACCGTTGTATATGCGTGTCTTGGAAAATGGTACTTGGACAAATCCTGTTACCATTGCCAATACAAACGATGGCGGAGCCGATAGTCAAAATAATCTTTGGTCCTTTACCAAAAAGGCAAATGGGCAAATCTCTGTTTATCTTTCCTCGGGTTGGCAGTGTGGTTATTCGGGTTGTACACCAACTTATTACAACAATATGAAAGTATTGACGGAAGGTAATAATTATGCGTACACGCAAACAACGACAATACCGAACACAAGATGGTATCACGAAAATACTTTGGGTTCAAAAGTATCGGTTGGTGCAGACGGTAGAACGATTTCGGTGAATGATAGGGTAATAACCACTTTGCCTGCTGGCGAAGTCGTCAATAATAATGTGTGGCTGAATGAACAAGGGAATCAAGTGATTGCCAATACAAGTACTAATAGCCGTATTTTTGATGCGACAACGGGGCAAACGATTGTCAATAATACAGGAAAATTTATCATTCCTGCCCAAAACTTTAATTTGGTCATAGATAATGGTGTGAATCCGCGTCGTTTGTATGCGCAACATACCTCAAATCAAGTCAATGTAACGGCTGCGTTTACATTTGTCATTCGGGGTTCGTCTGTGGCGTTTACGAATAACAGTACGAATGCGACTTCTTATCAATGGACTTTTGGGAATGGTCAAACCAGTACCGTTCCAAATCCGACCCTTAATTTTGGCAGTGCAGGAACGTATATCGTTTGTTTAACGGCAATAAATGATTGTAATCGCGCTCAAATTTGCAAAAGCGTGACGATTACGTGTTCCTCTATAACGCGGAATGTGGATACAACTATTTTAGCAGGAACAAATTATATATTTAATAATCACGTATATAGCGCAGGTGGAATCTACCGCGATACGTTTCAAACGGCTGGCGGGTGTGATAGTATTGTTATAACGAATTTGAGGTTACGGGCAAATCCTTGTGCGCCGATTCCGACAACTGGTTTGGTAGCACGATACGATTTCAATGGAAATG
>JBDKKX010000209.1:0-8908 GCA_039795795.1 Bacteroidota bacterium
ACAAGCATTCGGACACTTTGCCGCTTCGGGATTGAGATACCGAAGGGACTTCGAGAAAACGAAGTTCTTAGACAATTACCTCTTTTCGCACAAAAGTTGTATCAAAGTGTACAAAGTTGTCTGAAAAGATGTGCTTTTGTTATCTTGTACGGTACAAAATTACAAAGATAGTGCTGTATCGTTTTTAGAGCGGTACAATCATTTAAGAGGTGGTTGCTTGCCAGTTGTCACAAGTGGCGTAACGGGTATTTTGGGTGCGTTAGGCGTGCCGCCACCGTTATCCACCACTGCCATAGAACCTGCGGATAGCGTGAGTTATTGGCGCAAAAAGCCAACCGTACAAGATACGGTTTTAAACACCGATTCCAAATATGGTTTTGACATCAAAGTACCGGGCGTTATTTTATCCGTTCAAGAAAACACGTTGAGAACCTCTTCGGTCTTGGTGGAAAGTTTATTGGGACAAGCCGATGCTTTGGATTGTTTCAGCATGAAAATCCAAGATGCCGAAGCACAACGCGGTTATCAAGATTTGGCAGAACGCGAACAGCAGTTAGCACAAACGGTTGCTAAAAATTTATTGGATAATGAGCAACAAAAAGCGAATCTTGAAAAACAAAGAGCAGATATTGAATTGCTGCGCTTGCAAATGGAGATTATCCGCAAAACGCCTGACCCAAAAATTCAAGCGGATTTGTACAAACGCATTTTTGGTACTTGCTGTGATACGCCACAGACGATTATTCAAAAATAAACTTTGTGCTTTTTGAAAACACAACCGCCGCAAAAAATTCTTTTTTGCGGCGGTTGTGCCTCTAAAAATATCCTTATTCATCCTTTAAATTGAAATTAATGAACTTAAGAGACTTTTGGGCAGCCGAAGCTGCTGCATTACGCGATACATCAAGTTTGCTCAATATATCAGAATTATTAAATGTAACAACTGATAAAATAGATACCGCCTCAGAGCAAATAGGCTCTGATGATATAATTGTCAAAAAAATTATCAATCAAATAAGATGGGCGTATATTCATAAAACCAATGTTGTAATTCATCCTTTCAATGGCAAACGAATACTGAAAGCCGACCATTTAGCACTTGGCGATAAGTCTATTGCACAGAAGGATTTTTATGATGTGGAAATTCGCAACTCAAGTAAAGATAGCATTGAAGAAAATCCAAGGAATAAAACCGTAGGGCGACATGCAGAGTATACACTTGTGAAAATCGGTGGAATTAGTATTTTAGTCCCCTTTTCGTTGAAGAATAATAGACATCATTCAAGAGATTTTTTGAATTACATATTTAGTGAAAAAGATGATAGTGAATTATATTACAATAATAAGTTTAGTTATTGGGATGATAAGAAAAACAGTATGACCGTTTCATTGATGGAAATTCAAAAAGAAGTAGCAAATATCAAGAGACAACTTTCTGACTCAAATAAATTTCGGAAATTAACCCCAACAGAACATCTTATTCTTGATTTACCAATTTTGATGTGTAAGCTCGAATGGGTATCAGCAGCGGTGTGCATGCTAAATTGGATTCAAGAACGAGGTACCTTGTATTTTGATTGGAGTTGGTTTATGAGATACCAATTTTCACCTATCGCAGAGCAGAAAATTAAAGATAAATTTAAAAGTGCAAAATACCTGCATGATATTTTCTCTGTAGAAGCTACCCCTATGGCAAGTTATAGAAATATCAGTTCTATTCACTTAAAAAAAGGAGAAGACCTAAACTACGGATATGGAAATACTTTTGATATAAAAGTAAATTATGGTGAAAAACCACCTTTAAATTGCGCTATAACTGAAAGTTTAGGTACAGGATTGGGTACACTTGACGAATGGGGTGCCGCATTAGGACGATATAGATTATCCGTTTATATTAAAGGAATAATCAAGTGCTATGAAGATGATAAATATATATTTACTCTAAATGACACTATTTGGCGATTTGCAGATACATTTGATTATGAAGATGATAAAAACGATAGGATATCTCAACCATTAGGAACTTGGAGACATGACCTTTATGATGTCTCGACCCCAAGCAGATTGGGTTTAACAACTGGATATACTTATATTTTGAATAATGCTGCGTTTCAGGGACTTCATAAACAAATCCATAAGAATAAAAACTATAAAGGGTTTTTAACTATTTCTGAAGAAGTAATATATCCAGCGAATTTATTATTAAAAAATACTAAATTACCAATAGGATACTGATAAAATCATTACAACAGTTTAACATAAACTTAATAAATTTACTTTTCATTTTTACGAACTAACGGATTTTTATAATAAGTAATTGATAATTAATTATTTATAATTTTTATTACAGCGAATTCTTATTATCAAACGCTCATTAATCGTAAAAATGGAAAGTATTTAAATTAAAAATTTAATAAAATGGAAAAAAAATGGAACCGAAGTTTATTTACTTTATGGATAACAATATTATTATCTATCCTTCTATTTCAATTGCAGTTTTTAAATGTCACCATTGTTTTGACCTTGTTATATGTATTGATTTTAATAAGCCAACTTTTCCAACCGTGCGAAGAAAGCAAAGCCTCTTTTTTAGAATACGTATGGATAGGTCTTATGGGGATTCTAATGACTTATTATGGATTAGCTCCTATCATTCGATTAGATTGTCGTCATGAAGGAGGCTGGGGCATTGCCCCAAGTATGGATTTGATAAACCTCTTTTTAGGAATCGGATTCATTTTTCCAATCACTTATTGGGTATTCATTCACAGCTTAATACAGTTAAAAACTTATTCTGAACGAGGGATATTATTATTAGGATGGACGTTGCCCACTTTTTTATACTTTGAAATATTAATAAACACTCCCTCCGAAAACGTAGAATGTTACAGTACGATACCGATGCCAATAATGCACCAATCGATTTTATGGATACATTTTGTATGTGCTTGTTTTTTATTGTTAAGGGGGAAGCATGAAAAAACTTTTTTTTCTCATATGTCCGAAAAAGATAACGGATTGAAATGAATTGAGAAAAGGCTTCAATAAATGGATAATGAGCGAGAATGTTCAGAAAGAGATGTATTGCAATGGGAAATTTTAAGACAAGAAACCATTCAATATTATTCAAGTTAAATTTAACCTCATGCAATTACAAATTCGTTGTGCCATATTTCTTATAGCTGTTATTGCTTATATGGGTAATGGCTGTCAGAAAGCGACCTACCCTGTTATGTATGCACCCATCTGTGGAGATACTTTAACTTATTCCATGCCTTGGGTTATTGACACACATAAAACTTTAACGCCCTATTATGATATAAATTATTATCACGATACAGCGTATTTGTCTTGCATCTCTTCAAAACTTGCAAGGGTCGTTTATTACGATGAATATTATACAGATGGTTCGATTCCTTTAGTTCTTGTAGGAACAATTACCCCTTTTTCAGAACAAGACGGAAGATGGTCCTTTTATCAAGATAACAAGGCTTTATTAGCGGGTTATTTTCGGTCAGATACGTTGCTTCCTAAGACAAAATTGAACCTTCTTTTAGAAGAACACTACCAAAAAGGGCAAAGACATGGCAAGTATTGTTGCTATGATTTAAAGGGTAAACGAATTTATCAAACGATTTTTAAAGAAGGTACGGGTTATGCTAAAACTTTTTATATCATTCCAAAGGCGCATATTCGACATGAGGGACAATACAAACAAGGAAAGCGTATCGGAAAATGGATTTTTTATAATGTAAAAGGAGATACAATGGTTGTCAATTATTAAAACAAATGTAAATACAAATAAATATTATATGAATAAATTAATCCTAATTTGTGGTACCTTTTTGACCATTGCTTGCAAGGATGGGCAAAGTCAGCAAAAATGGATTTGGAATCATAGGATGCAAACATCCAAAGAATATCAAAAAACATGTAGTAGAATTGATTCTTTAATTCGTTTGAAATGGATAGATAATTCTTGTGCATGTGATGCCCCATTACGGATAAATAAAAAAGGGTGTGATTCATTGATTTACATTGTTTTTTATGATAAAATTTTTTATTATTGATAGGATTGTGGTTTAAAAACAAGTTGTGTAGTTAGAGGTCTGCACAACTTGTTTGCAAGGTTTGATAAGACAAACATTAAAGGAATGAAAAAAAAATGGAGAACCAGTTTATTCATTTTATACTTTAGCTGCCTAATAAACATTAAAGTATAGTTTTTAACAATTTTTTAATGAAAAATTTTTTAGAAAATTGTAAAATAGGTTCATGGATAGCAATTGGAGGATTTCTTATAAACCTCCAATTACAATCCATTGGTTTTACGATGTTTTTAGCCCTTCTTTATGTAATAACACAAACGGGAAGGCTCGTAACCGAACCTAAAATGGAAACAATACATTGGATATGGTACTTGTTAAGTGTGGTGTTCGGTTTTGTTACTTGCACATGCTTGGCAACTGCCATCGGTTTAGATTGTTTAAGCACGGGTGGTGGTGGTGGAATTATGCCGCATATTTCTATTATAAACGTTTTTTTATTTATTGGAATCTTATTTCCAATAGCCTATTTTTTATTTATCAATATTTTATTAAAAATAAAAAATTATTCTATTAGAGGTATTCTATTGTTGTTGTGGGTATTAGTAGCTACTTTTTATTTCAAACAAGCAGCAAATCGCCCAATACGCTATGACGAATTTGGGTGTCCAAATCCTTCGCCTATGCCTATTATGAATATTATAATTCCATTAATCGTTTTTTTATATGGAATGTATTTACTTCAATTAAAGAACAGGAGTCCTACATTAGGTTTAGAAAAAAGAGAGTGAATTCACTTCAATGCAACTATACATTTCCAATTTCATCTGCCCGAATTTTTTGGAATCTATTGATTATCAATAGATTCCAAAATTAGAGCAGGTGTTAAATTGATGTCTATTAAATTCAAACTGCTACTAAAAGTTAAATTTAGATATCATTTATTACTTTTAAATTAAATTAATAAAATTATATGATTAAATATTTTTTGATGCTCATAGGCATTTGGCAAGTCGGTTGTCAAACATTACCCTCTGCAAATAGCAATTATAAATATGCAACTTTAAATGATTTGGCAAACCAAAAATCTAAAATATATAGATTACCTTACAATGTTATTCAAGATGAAATTCAAAGATACAGCATATTTAAAGCTTTCAAAGGCGAGTCCATAAACGAGGATAAAGCATATTTGATACAGCCCATTGCAGGCTATCCCAATCGCTATCTTATAGCGGATACATCCAGATATTTTATTGAACTCATAGATATTGAGGCAGATTCCATTACAATATTAAATAATTTACATGGCAAATATCTTGGAGTATTAGCCGATACGAATGCAGCAAGTCACGCCATTAATGGTAAAATTATAGTTTTAGAGCCGCATCATTGCGACAAAAAAAATCAAGGACGCAATTACTCTAATGTAATTGTCTTGTATGAAATAAATGCAACAATGGTTTTTCCAATTGAAATTTTAGATTTCGAGTGCTATGATAGTGCTTCCTTAAGCGATGCAGTAGCAGGGTGTTTTTGTGGGATGAATCGTATAGATTTTAAAAAACAATTAGTTAAGGACATCCTTTTGGCAAAGCAAGATCCATTTCCCGCAAAAATGAAAAGAGCAATTCATCATTGAAACCCAACAACCTGTTTTCTTCAAAAAAGGGAGAACTAAAAATTTTATGGATTATTTTAGCGAAACGCCGCCTAAATATCATACTTTTTTCTTTTGGCAATGGAAAATCATGCGTGACGAAGCAATTAAATATTATGAAATTTAAAATTCAAATAATCTGTACGATACTCCTATTTTTAATATTGGGTTGTTATCCGCCTATTATTAAATCTTTTGAGCATTCGACAGCAGCGATGGATGCAGGTTATAAGCTCAAAGTACGAGGGCTAAGAATCGATAATTCAGATACACCTTGTCAATTACAATATCCGTATTTGTATATCGATAGCAGTAACGGTATAGCAATTCATTTTGGGGTAACGAATCGCTATAATGAAGCGCAATTTGTAAAAAAAGACACCCATTTATTAGAAGACGCATTTTATCTATTTCAGACTTCTTTCGATTGTGAAACGTGCAGCAATCTTACGTTAGGGAATCAAAAATGGGGAAAGCATTTTTCTGTTGATCTTGTTTCGATAGATGAGCTGGGTTACCTTAAAAAAGGTCAAAAACAAGGCGAGTGGGTGACGCATACTTCGTGTAAAGATACAGTACAAGGATATTATTCTAAGCAACCTCATTTATACAAACAAGATAGTGCATTAGGCAAAAATGGTATTTTCACGACCTCACATATTTACCCTTATTTTTTAAGGGAATTTTATAAAGATGGGTTGCGAGATGGAAACTATGTTTTTTATGACCTTTATTACAGAAATGTGATTTGTGAGACGCAATTTAAAAAAGGAACAGGCTATTATAAAGATTTTTATCTATGTGAAGGAATGCCTATAAAATGTGAAGGCAGGTATGAGGCAGGTAAAAAGGTGGGTCTATGGATATATTATGATATAAATGAAATACCTAAAAAATTAATACATAAAAAATAAATAATACAGGATTATTGTTTGAAAAAAAAGTTGTGTAGTATAGTATGAATTTACATCATGTTTTTTGTCTCGCGCCGCACTTGGCGAAAGGCGGCACGAGCAGCAATTTTACGAATACAAGGGTCGAAAAAATCTTTCAAATCCTTAGTGTCGCGGCTTGGAAAGGGAATCATCCGACGGCGAAAGCGCGGATGTATGCGGATAGCGCGGGGGCAAAATGGTTGAAAATCAATGGATTAGAATCGCTTTACGATGAAATCGATACGCAAGCCTTAGATGCAATGCCTAAAAATATTAATCATGCTGTATTTTGGGCAGCAGGTAAAATTTATGCGTATCAAGCTGCAATCCACAAAGAGGACACGCCTATTTTTATGGATACGGATGCGATTTTATGGGAAAAATTGGATCATTTGGGTTTCACGGGCGACCTTGTAGCGGCGCATTGGGAAAGTTTTTCTGTTTTTGAGGGTTTTAATATGCATCATTTGCATACGCCAAAGGATTATCAATTTCCGAAGTGGGCGAGTATTTTACAAAATAAACCTTTGCGGCACCTCAATGCGTCTTTTCTTTGGTTTAAAAATAAAGCATTGATAAATATGTATTTATTTGAATCTAAACGATTTATGACCTCTAATCCAGCTTTCAATGCGAACACGTTGCCAAATTGGGTTTATATGTGTTTTGCAGAACAGGTTTTGTTGGCAGACACAGCTCTTTTTTTAAACAAAAAAATGGAAACCTTAGGCGATTTGGATTCCGAAGCGTTGAATGCTCGTTTTTCTCATCTTTGGGGTGCGAAAAAGATGATTTTGCAAAATAAAAGTTATGAAAATGCACTTTTTGAGAAATGTTTAGCCATTTTGCGAGAACGGTATTTAGGTTTTGATTTTTATCCTTAAACTGCGTTCATTTTTAGCATATTATTTATTTCATTTATAGGTTATACTTTTGGATACATTGTGATACCAATAGAAGTACGGATTTCACGGATTTCACCGATTCGTACGGATTTTTTTTATTTTTTGCTCGAAACAAAGCATTGGGGTTAAAAAAAATCCGTATCCATCCGTGAAATCTGCGAAATCCGTACTTCTATTGGTATCCCAATGTATTCAAAAGTGTAACCTAAAAATAAAATTGCTCCTTTTTGCGCCTCTTTATATTTTTTGTGGAGAAAAAAACCGAAAATTGCGCCAAATTTCAAAATCAACGAAGCGTTATGTCTAAAGAGAAAATATTAATTATCGGCGCAAATGGTCAAATTGGTACGGAATTGACCCGCGCTTTGCGCCAAATTCATGGGCAGGAAAATGTGATTGCAACGGATTTGCACCTGCCGCACGATGGCTATCATTACCTACCTTTTGAAATCTTGGACGCGACGGATGCTGCGAAAATCAGTTTTATTGCAGAACGGTATCGAATTACGCAGATTTATCATTTAGCGGCTATTTTTTCTACGAAAGGGGAAATTAATCCTTTGAAAACGTGGGAAACGAATATGAATTGTTTATTCAATGTGATGGAAGTAGCGCGGGTTCAAAAGATGAAAAAAGTGTTTTTTCCGAGTTCGATTGCCGTTTTTGGGAGCAATATGCCGCGTGTAATGACTCCGCAAGATACGATTAGAACGCCTGAGACGGTCTATGGCATGAGTAAAGTGGCGGGCGAGAACTGGTGCAGTTATTATTACAATCGGTATGGGATAGATGTTCGGTCTTTGCGGTATCCGGGTGTGGTGGATTATTTGGGTCAGTCGCGGGGCAGTACGGCGGATTATGCCCTCGAAATGTATCATAAAGCGGCAAAAGGTGAGAAATTTGAATGCTTTTTGAATGAAAATACCCGATTACCGTTTTTATTTGTGGAAGATGCGGTGCGGGCTACGTTGGAATTGATGGATGCTTCGGAAAAAAGTATTGCGATTCGCAGTAGTTATAATGTAACGGGATTCAGCGCGACTCCTGCGGAAATGGCGGATAGTATTCGGCGGGTTTTGCCCGATTTCAAAATATCGTATAAACCGGATTATCGGCAGAAAATGGCGGATTCTTGGCCCGAAAGCATTGATGATATGCACGCATTTAAGGATTGGGGTTGGAGACCAAAGTTTGATTTGGACAAAATGACGGATAAAATGATTGCGACTTTGCAGAAAAAATACGCGCCGATTGGATAGGAGGGTTGGAATTTGGATTAAATGGGATTTTTTTGGGATTAAATGGGATTGATTTTTTAGGATTTTTGGGATTGCAATGTGAATTAAAATCCCAAAAATCCTA
>JBDKKX010000210.1:0-8886 GCA_039795795.1 Bacteroidota bacterium
TGAAATAGACCCGAATAAACTTTTTCATGAATGGCATAGCCGCCCCGACATCCAATAAATGTATATTTCGGAATGTCATAAAAAATTGATTCTTAAAGTTTTATGACATTCCAAAATTTGAAATCACTGAACTGTTTTCAATAAATCTGCTGCTTCATCATGCCGTTCGCCACTATTTTTACTATGCTCAATGGCTTGATTTAAAATTTTTTGTGCACATTTTTTATCGCCCGTTTTCACATATAATTGCGCCAACGTCAAAAAGTGCATTTGTTTTTTTTCTTTATTCAAGGCTTTTTTTGCCCATTTAATCGCTTTTTCTAACATTTTTTTGTCTTCCACCACCTCATAAAACGTTTGTGCTGCCTCATTTAATTCTTCTACATTATCATCAAATTGTTTGAAATAATTCATTGCAGACAGTGCGTAATTGGGTCTATCCCCTTTCATCCGATAGTAAGACATTTGATAATTAGCAAACATACGTTTTGCCCGTTTCGGGTAAGTCAGTCGAATTAAAGAATCTGCTTTGGATAAAAGAGGTAATTTTTTTTCTTGATGCAACGCATCTGCTAATATATTTTGAATTTTAATATCCACATCAGTTTTGCCAAAAATAAACTGAAAAGTATCTTTGTTTTCCACCAAAAAACGGTATAAAGGCGTTTCAGTCGTTTCCACCATGCGATAAATCAGGTCTAAATGGGAATGCGTGCGCCAATCTTTTTGCGTATTGAGGTAAGTTTCAACGACTTGCATGCGTTTTGGGTCAAGCGCGTCTGTTAATTTTTGAATATAATTTTTCAAAAAAATGGGGTCTCTATCTCCTGCTGCAAACCGTTCATGCCATGCTGCAAGCCGTGTTTCTTGATTCAAAGCCGTTTTTCCAAGATTCAAAAACGCATCCACTTCTTGATAACCAACTGCCCGATGCACCACTTTGCCCGCCGCATTTATAAACAAAAAGGTCGGATATGCCTTCACTTGATAGGCATTTGTCAAGGCAAGACCATCGCCTTTCTCCATATCCATTTTGAGATTGACAAACTGCTGATTGTAAAAATTACTAATATTAGGTTTCGTGAAAACGGCTTTACTCATCGCCTTGCAAGGCGCGCACCAAGTCGTGTAAGCATCCAAAAAAATTAATTTTTCTTGTTTTTTAGCACTGTCCAAAGCGGCTTGCCAATTTTCATGGATAAATTGAATGCCTGTTGTAGGGTTCGACTGCGCAAACAGCAGATTGGGCAGGACAAAAAAGAGGAGAAAACGAATATAACTCATAGTTTATATGAATAATAGAATGATGAATGATAAATGATGAATGATAAATGATTGATTATCAACAATTTATCATTCATCATTTATCATTCATCATTCATCATTTATTAGCCTTTTATTTGAAGTATCAAATTTTCAATACCTTGAATGGATTGTGGTTGAGACGCTTTCGCTAATTCCAATGCTTTATTCGCCGCCGTCAATGCGTCTTTTTTCTTATTATTTTTCAACAAAATGCTCGAATACGTGTAATAATAATGTACCAATCCACCATTTTCCGCCGCCTTACTCGCATATTTTTCCGCTTGCGTCAATACATTTTTATCTTTTGGAAAAGCCGTTTCCATGCGTTTTGCCAATTGATATAATTGATTTGCATCATTTTTAGCCACTTTTTTCGCACAATTGTTACAGGCTTTAAGGTATTGTTTCACCTCACCCGCCGCTTGATAATAAGCAATATCCGCTTCCACTTCAAACGCATCATATTTTTCGGGCACATTTTGTTTCAACTTGCTTTTCGCCTCTTGCAACAACGCTTCACTTTTAAATTGTTTTGCATTTTCCAATGTTTTCAAACAAGCCGTTTCGATTTTATTTTGAAACAAGGCTTCACTATATAATCCCTTAATTTTGACCGCATGTTTCAACAGTAAATCAAAAACTTTGGAATCTGCTTGGGTCGCGCCTTCATAAATGATTTTTAAAACCGACGGATTATTAAAATCTGGATTTTTTTGCAAAAAATCATTCACCGTTTTCAAACTCGACTTCCCTGAACGATTCAACGAACGCACATAACGCACCATAAAATCAGGGTCGCGTTTGCCCGCCGCATATTCTTTTTCCAAATCTTTTGCATTATCCGCTTTTGCCAACGCATTTTTAGCCAAAGTTAGAAATTCTTCCGCCATCAAACCGCCAACGCCCGCTTGTACCATCTCGCCTTTGCCGTTGATAAACAACAACGTCGGATAAGCAGACACATTAAAACGATTGGAAAGGGCTTGTCCTTCGCCCTTTTCCATGTCCATTTTGACATTGACAAAGTTTTGATTGAAAAAATTACCCACTTTTTCTTCTGTGAAAACCGTTGCAGCCATGCGTTTACACGGTCCACACCATTCCGCAAAAGCGTCCATGAAGACCAATTTATCTTCTTTTTTAGCCTTTTCAACCGCTTCGCCAAAGGTTCCGTGAAAAAAATCAATGCCTTGACCGCGCATCGACGACACAAATAGAAATCCAATGACACTTGTAATAATTGCTTTTTTCATAGCTTAACTAAGTGATGAGTGATGAGGGATAAAAGATGAATATTTCATGCCAGCTATTGCAACATTTATAATTCACCCTTAATTTACAATTTTGCCTGTTGCCCTTTTACGGGCAATGTCGTACAAATGTCTGGTTTTTTAAGGTTTTTTTTGCTTAATAACGCCCCAGAGATGCACATTTGTTGCAATTCTTCCAACGTCCCATTGAAAACATTCAAATCCACATACGAATTCCGAATCCCTCTCAAACGTCCGCGCTCGCCGTATTGCCAAAAAATCCATTCCACACCCGCCGCTAATTGCGGTTCATTTTTGCTGTAATGACCAATCCAAAGCGGATAATCCTTGAATTCTGCCGCCAAATATTTATTATAAAATTGATAGGGCGTGTAAATAATCGGTTGAATATTGTATTCCGCCTTCATCAATCGCAAAAATTCTTTCAATTGTTTTACAATTTCATCGCGCTCCATATTATCCGTGACCTCCACATCAATGACTGGCGGCAAATCGCCGTATTCCAAAATCACTGTATTCACAAAATTGCGGACTTGCTCTTCGAGCGACAGCGAAGGACGGAAAAAATGGTATGCACCGCGCTTGATTTTGACGCGTTTGCACTCCGCCCAATTCCGAGCAAACATACTATCGATATGCCTTCGCCCTTCCGTCGCTTTCATAAAAGCAAACTGAATATTTTGTTCCGCCACCGTATCCCAACGAATTTTTCCTTGATGATGCGAAATGTCAATGCCTTGTACCGTGTACCGAATAGGCAAAATGCGTTCCGTGTCGGTTTTGCAAGCACTAAAACCAACCCATTGAGCGAATAAAAAGGTGTAAAAAATATGTTTCACGATAATTTGGACGATATTTAAGATGGTAAAATGGATGTTATTTTGGACAGAACGAAAAAAATTTGTTTTTTCGCCCATGATTTCCAACGTCGAAAAACGTTAATAAAGTGTTAAAAGTACGAATTAATTTACAAAATTCCAAATTTATTTATAATAAATTGATTATCAAACATTTATAAAACAATATTTATTCCAATTGTTTTATAAACTTAATTTTAAAAGGATGCTTTCGCAAAGACAGTTGTTTTTAAAACATGTTGCCCAAACCAGTGCGTTTCCTTTAATGCTCGAAATAGAACGTGCAGAAGGGCTTTATTTGTATGACAATGCAGGTAAATCCTATATAGATTTGATTGCGGGCATTGGCGTAAGTGCTTTGGGGCATCGACATCCTGCGGTGCTGAAAGCGGTGATGGAGCAATCTGAAAAGTATTGGCATACAATGGTTTATGGTGAATTTGTGTTGTCACCACAGGTGCATTTGGCTAAACTATTGGCTGAAAATACAGATGAAAATTTAGATAGTGTTTATTTCACCAATTCTGGAACGGAAGCGGTGGAAGGCGCGATGAAATTAGCAAAGCGTTTTACGGGTCGAACTGAAATTATTGCTGCTTATAATGCGTATCATGGCAGTACACAAGGTGCTATGAGTTTGAATAGTGACCCTTATTTCACACAATCGTTTAGACCATTATTGCCTAATATTCAACATATTGTGTATAATGATTTAAATGATTTGAGTAAAATTACAATTCAAACGGCGGCGGTCATTATCGAAGTCATTCAAGCAGAAGCGGGTATTTACCCCAGTACAACAACGTATTTACACGCCCTTCGACAACGGTGTGATGAAACAAAAACGTTGTTAATTTTCGATGAAATTCAAACAGGCATGGGGCGAACGGGTTCGCTTTGGGCATTTCAAGCCTATCAGATTGTCCCCGATGTATTGTTAAGTGCCAAAGGGCTTGGCGGCGGCTTGCCTATCGGTGCATTTATATCGTCTAAAAAAATCATGTCTGCTTTGATGGACGAACCGATTTTGGGGCATATTACGACTTTTGGAGGACATCCGTTGAGTGCGGCGGCGGCTTTTGCGACCTTGAAAACGCTTTTAGACACGGATTTGATAACCGAAGTGGCAGCAAAATCTCTTTTATTTAAAAAAAAATTACAACATCCGTCGATTAAAACGGTTCGCGGTTGTGGCTTAATGCTTGCGGTTGAATTAGCAGATTTTGAGATGGTTCAAAAAGTAATTTATCGTTGTTTACAACATGGATTATTGACCGATTGGTTTTTATTTAACAATAAATGTTTGAGAATTGCGCCGCCTTTAACCATTACAAATGCCCAAATTGAAACCGCTTGTGCGATTTTATTGGAGGCAATTGATTTTGTATCCGTTGGAAATATTTAAAAAATTTGGTGGACAAAAAGAATATACCCGCGATTTTGCCACGAATTACACGAATTTTCACGAACTACTCGTGAAAATTCGTGTAATTCGTGGCAAAATTGTGGGTATATTTTTTTTTGTCCGCATCCCTAATAACACAAATACTGACAATTTGTCATTGGCAGTATTCTTGATAAAAAGCCGTGCAAGCTAAGTATTTCCTAAAAATGATATTAATTTTTCAAGGATGCTTGATATAAAAAATATGTTTCAATTCCGTCGAAAAAATAAAAAAATGGAGCAGAACGATACGCTTCCTAAATCGGAAGCAACCTCAGAAGCAACGGTTGAAGCAACCGAAACGACTGAAAATACGGATTTTCAAGCTGAAATCGCAGCACTGAAAAAAGAAAATGAGGCTTTACAAGCGCAAGTCGCAGATATGAAAGACAAATTTTTGCGCAATTACGCAGAGTTTGACAATTTCAAAAAGCGCACTGCCCGCGAACGACAAGAGTTATTTGGCACAGCAGCGCGTGACACAATGTCAGCCCTTTTGCCTGTTTTGGACGATTTTGACAGAGCCGCTAAAAACGAAACTTTTACGGAAGGGATTCAATTATTGTATCAAAAATTTCATCATGTTTTGCGCAACAAAGGCTTGAAAATCATGGAAAGCAATGGTCAATCTTTTGACGCGGCGTTGCACGAGGCAATTACGGAAATCCCTGTGCCGAATGAAGCATTGCACGGAAAAGTCATAGACACGGTTGAAAACGGTTATTTTTTAAATGATAAGCTCATTCGCTTTGCGAAAGTGGTTGTCGGAAAGTAAATTAGATTAATAATGATGAATGAGGAATGATGAATGATGAATCTTTCGAGATTCATCATTCATCATTCCTCATTCATCATTCTAATAGATGAATCATGGCAAAACGAGATTATTACGAAGTTTTGGGCGTGCAGAAAAACGCCGATGCGGACGCGCTTAAAAAGGCGTATCGCAAACTCGCTATGCAGTATCACCCAGACCGAAATCCAGGAGATAAAGCGGCGGAAGAGAAGTTTAAAGAGGCTGCGGAGGCTTATGAAGTCTTGAATGATGCGGATAAACGGGCAAAATATGACCGAATGGGTCATGCTGCGTTTGAAGCAGGCGGTGGCGGTGGCTTTAGTGGTTTCGGCGGCGGCGAAGATATTGCAGATATTTTGCGCAATTTTCAGAATATTTTCAATGAAGATAGAGGCGGTGGTGGCGGTTTTTTTGGTGGTGGCGGCAGTTTCCAACAGGAACGCGGTCAACGCGGGTCGGATTTGCGCATCAAAGTCCGTTTGACCTTGGAGGAAATTGCAAAAGGCGCGAATAAAAAAATTAAAGTCAAAAAGCAAGTGACTTGTACGACTTGCGGTGGGCATGGCGCAAAAGATTCCAGTTCGCTTTCGACGTGTACGAATTGTCGCGGTTCGGGCTATGTGCGCGGGATGCGGCAGACGTTTTTGGGCGTGATGGAATCGACGGGCAAATGTCCGAATTGTCGGGGAACAGGTCGGATGATTACGGCGGTTTGTGCGGGTTGTCGCGGCGAAGGCACGATGTATGGCGAAGAAACGATTGAAATCGAATTGCCAGCAGGTATCGGCGAAGGCATGCAGTTTGCCATGAAGGAAAAGGGCAATGCAGGGGCAAAAGGCGGTCCCGCAGGGAATTTGTTGATTACGATTGAGGAAATTCAGCATGAACATTTGCAACGCGAAGGCATTAATTTACATTACGAATTGTTTATCAATTTCGTCGATGCGGCGATGGGTACGCGGATTGATGTGCCGACTTTGGATGGGAAAATTCGACTTTTAGTGCCGCCAGGGACGCAATCGGGTAAAACGTTCCGATTAGAAGGGAAAGGTTTGCCTGCGGTGCAAAGTTATGGGACGGGCGACCAATTGGTACACATTAATATATGGACTCCGAAAAAATTGAATGATGAAGAACGGCATTTGTTGGAAAAATTGAAATCAATGCCGAATTTCCAACCGAATCCAAGCCGAGAGGATAAGAATTTTTTTGATAGAATCCGAGATATGTTTAAATGATGAATTTTGTAATTGATTTATAATCAATAATTTAAAAAATTAAGATACGAATGGGAACACGGATGATGCAGATTCTACGGATTTACACGGATTTTTTTGGAATTTAGATTGGATTTTAAGCCTAAATTCCAAAAAAATCCGTGTAAATCCGTAGAATCTGCGTCATCCGTGTTCTCATTCGCTCTACACTTTCAGAAAAATTTAATTTTCAACACATTACAGATACAAACAAATTACAATATAAATATTATGAATTGAAGAAACCTGCATCGTAATCAAAAAATGGATGGGTCGAACAAAGGTTACAAAAGAAATTTTCCAAAAACTGCGTTTATTTTTTTACAAGATTATTTGGATAAACCGTTTTAAAACGCTACTTTTACATCAAAATTGAATCTCAATGCAATCACAATATCAAGAAATACCGCAATCGCTCATTTATGAAATCATGGATGGGCAGCCGCTTTACTATCGCGGCATTGGCGCATTACGCCCTTGGATAAAAATATTAAAATTTTAAATCAAGTATTTTTTAATGTTGGTCCATATTTGCGTCAACAAGGCATTCCAATAGATTTTGTTTAAAAATACTAAAAATAATTGATAATCAGCAACTTACATCTATATATGCAAACAATTTCTCAGCTTAATGTTACAAATTGTAACGAGACCGTCTAAATTTCCGTAAAATTAGGCAAGGGTTTTGATGCCCGAAAATCCCTAAAAATAAAAAAGGCAAGTTTCTAAAGAACTTACCTTACATTTGAAAATCTGACCTTTTAAAAAAAGAACTGCGCATTAACGCTATGTATATCAATCCATTGGAACATCCAGAGTTAAAACGGTTCAAGTATAAGGACCTCAAAATCTATTCCTCGACGGAATGGTTGGCGGATAATAAGAAAAAGTATCGCCAAGTTTTTGACCGCTATGAAACAACGTATATTTATGCTGAATTGTCGTTGTATAATAAACTTTTCGACGGCGACGATTGGGAAGTAGATGTGGAATTACGTTGTTACGCGCTCAAAAAAGGCAAAACAGAACTTTGTTCGTTGCCTTTTAAACGAAAAGTGAGTAAATACGACAATACAATATATGTCCGCGAAGGCTGGGGCAATAAAAAAGAAGGTGTTTTTTGGAAAAAAGGCACTTATTATTGGGAAGCGTTTGTCGAAGGCGAGAAGGTGGCTACTAAATATTTCTATATTGAGGACGCGGGGAAAGAAATTTCTATCCATGAAAATCCTTATATGGAAGTGCAATCTTTGCGGTTATATGAAGGACCTTACGATGATATTCCTGAAGCAGAACGGGTTTATTACAAAACGTTTGGTTCGGAAGAGACGCGTTATATTTATGCAGAGATTTGCTTGCGCAATTTAAATCCTAATAAAAGTTGGCAATGTGAATTATTTACAAAATTTTATAACGATGCTCGGGAATTGAAAGGACAAGTCGTGCGCCTGCATCGAGTAGAACGCAAGGATGAATTGATTAGTATTACCGCAGGTTGGGGCAGCAACGTGAAAGGTTCTTGGCGCAAAGACCGTTATACATGTGAAGTTGTTTTTATGGATAAGTTATTGGCACTCGTACCTTTCGATGTGGCAGAGGAATTTGAAGAAGGTTTATTGCCGATTAATTTGCCGAATCAAATTGCGCCTGTTTTGGTCGAAGCGGAAGATACGCCTGACCAAAGTTTTGAAGATGTGATGACCAAATTGGATTCATTGATTGGTTTGCGCGAAATCAAGTTGAAAGTGCGGGATCATGCCAAATATATTCAATTTTTGCAATTGCGTCGGGATAAAGGTTTTGATGAAAAGGAGCAAATCAATGTGCATTCTGTTTTCACAGGGAATCCGGGAACGGGGAAAACGACGGTGGCTCAAATGATGGGTCGGTTGTATAAAAAAATGGGTTTGTTGTCGAAAGGGCATGTTCACGAGGTGGATAGAGTAGATTTGGTCGG
>JBDKKX010000211.1:0-8883 GCA_039795795.1 Bacteroidota bacterium
CCTGTTTCTAAGGCAGAGGCAAAAAAAGGTAAAAATTATTTAGCAAGTATGGGGATTTACATTTTCAGCAAGGCGATTATGAAAAAATTGTTTGCTGAGAATCCTTCTGCGACGGATTTTGGTAAGGAAATCATCCCTGCCGCTATCAAAGCAGGTATGAAAGTAGCGAGTTATCAGTATAGTGGTTACTGGACGGATATTGGAACGATTGCTTCTTTTTTCGATGCAAACCTTGAATTGACGGATAATATTCCGAAATTTAACCTTTTTGACAATAATAATGTTGTTTTCACACGCGGACGGATGCTTGCGCCCTCGAAATTTTATAATACGCGGATTAATAAATCGTTGGTGACGGAAGGTTGTGTAATCCATGCGAAATCGGTTGAAAACAGTATTATTGGGATTCGCTCGCGGGTTGGAGAGAAATCGACGGTCAAAAATGTGATTATGATGGGCGCGGATTATTACCAACATTTGAATGAATTGATTCAAAAAGATGCGCCTATTATTGGTATTGGCAGAAATTGTCGGATTGAAAGAGCCATTTTGGATAAAAACTGTGCGATTGGCGATAATGTAACGATTCGGGGTGGCGAAGGTTTGGCAGATGAGAATACCGAAACGTATAGTATTGTCGATGGCATTGTGGTTGTTAAAAAGAATGCTGTGATTCCAGACGGTGCGCAAATTGGTATAAAGGATGCGGTTGTAGAAAGTGTAGAAAATTAATAAATAATGCAATGAATTGATTAACAATTAATTACGTTATTTGCGATTTAAAATTTTCTTGTTATAAAAAAGGGATAAATCATAGATTGTACATGATTTATCCCTTTTTATTTTTATAACTATTTTCGATTTCAAAACGTTTTACACCATCTTTTGAATCCATGCTTGCACTTGCAACACCGATTCGTCTAATAAATCGGCTATTGTTTCTACAGAATTGCCTTTATTGAACATTTTTTGTACTAATTTGATTCGTACCAACAATTCTTTTTCTTGTTCTGCTTTTAACAATATTTCTTTTTCTTTTTTAGCTTTTTCTTGTTCTGCTTTTAACAATATTTCTTTTTCTTTTTTAGCTTTTTCTTGTTCTGCTTTTAACAATGTTTCTTTTTCTTTTTTAGCTTTTTCTTGTTCTGCTTTTAATAATCGTTTCATAGCTGCGTGTTCTGCCTTTTTTTCCGCTTTTTCCTTTAAAATTTCCTGTTCTTTTTTTGCTTTTTCTTGCTCCATTTTGGCAATTTCTTTTTCTGCTTTTGCTTTCTCTTGTTCTGCTTTTACTTTTGCTTGTCTAAGTTGTGCTTTCTCTTGTTCTGCTTTTAGTTTTGCTTGTTCCAGTTGTGCTTTTTCTTGTTCCACTTTGGCGAGTTCTTGTTCTTTTTTTGCAATTTCCTGTTCTTTTTTTGCTTTATCCGCTAAAAAAGCCCTTTCTTTTTCGCCAAAATCTTGATACGCCATGGTCAGTTTCCAAAGAGCAGCTGCTTTTTCTTCTCTCACTTGGTCACCAAACGCTTGATAAAATTGATCATAAATTTTATCTAATCGATCTTGCTCTCGATCTTGTTCGGTTAATTTTTTAGCGGCTTCGTAGGCTTCGTTGCCCATCATAGCCCGCAATTCATCGGGTTCCATCCATTGGGTGCTTAGTCTTTTAATCATTTCCGAAAAAATTAAGTTATTGACATAAGGTTGAAAATCCGTTGCTTGATTTTTTTTATGACGGGTTTTTTGAGCAAACTCAAACCACTTTACATACGGTTTATTTTGCTTATTTTTGACCACATTGTTTTGAAAAACGTAAATCAAGCGATTTTGCGTATGAAAATCCAAATGATATTCGGTTGAGTTCAAATAAGTTCTCAATTGATTGCGCAATGTTAAAATCGCGGGTTTATCTTGACTCCAAACCGTGTCGTCGTTGATAAAATCTGCTACCATTTTGGGATAGGTATTAAACTCGACAAAATCTTCTTTAAACCCAAAATTGGTTTCGGACATCCAGATAATCGAGATAACGGGCTTAAGTTCCGTGTATCGTTTGATGACGACTTCTTTTCCAGCATTATTGAATGCTACTTTGTCCTTGATAATTTCCAATTGAAGACCCGTACTCAAACAATGATACAAATAAAAACGCTGAATTAAATAGTCATGATAATCTTGCTGCATTTCAATGATCACATATTGCTCGTTGATGCGGCATCGAAAATCGAATCGGACGACGGAGGAGGCACTCGTAATCTTAAAATCGGTTGAAAGTAACTCAATTTCGGTGATTTCAACGCCTAACATATCTTCCAAAAAAGCTTTGGAAATCCATTTGTCGCCAAACACTTTTTTAAACGGTTCATCATTATTGAGAGGCACTAAATATTGCATCGATGAATCTTATTTTAAAAATTAAGTTGTCTAAACAACTGAAAATCAATTTTTAATTGTTTAGAACCGCTTAATTTGGTTTTCTCAGTACAGATAACAGGCGTAAGTTACGCCTTTTTTTTAAATTTAAATCTCTAAAGCCGTTTAATTTGCGGCGGAATTGCAATTATTTTGCTTGTTTAAATTGCGTTTCATACATTTTCAAAGCGCGCAAAATTACTTTTTTAGCGGTTTTCTTGTCCAAAAAAGCGGGGACAGTGACTGTTTTGCCTTCTAAACGGGTATAATTTTCAAAAAAATGGCGCAATTCATCTAAGAAATGTGGATTTAAATCGTCCACATCTTGAATATCGGTTACGCTCATATCTTTTTCGGCAATGGCAATGATTTTATCATCTGCAATCCCTTGGTCAATCATGCGCATCACGCCCACAACTCGTGCGGTGACCAACGTAAGCGGCGCGAGCGTCACTTGCGTTAAAATCAAAATATCTAATGGATCGCCATCGTCAAATAGGGTTTGCGGAATGATGCCATAATGGGTCGGGTACATCATCGACCCGTAAAGCACTCTGTCTAAACGAATTAGACCGCTTTCTTTATCAATTTCGTATTTTGCACGTCCGCCTTTCGGGATTTCGACGACGGCGGTAACTATTTCGGGGCATTTCGCGCCCACACTGACTTGATGCCAAGGATGAAACATTTTGTTATGATAATTAAAAGGTATTGTAATTTGAATTCGGAATGGACGATTTTTGGGATACGTTGGAATCGGGATTAAATGGGATTTTTTTGGGATTAAATGGGATTGATTTTTAAGATTTTTAGGATTTGCAGTATTTCATCGGATAATCCTAAAAATCTTAAAAATCAATCCCATTTAATCCCAAAAAAATCCCATTTAATCCCGATTCCAACGTATCCTCAAAATCGTCCATTCCGAATTCAATAAATTATTCAATCACTAATTCAGCTGCTTCTTTCTGCCCATCTTTTTCCATATCCACCATAAATTTGCCTTTTTGCAAATAAATTTTTCCATTATCCGCTTTCTTGACTTCTATTTTCCTATCCGATTTATCTTTTTGATTTTCAACCAAATAAGATTCATAATTTTTTTGCATATCTTCTTTAATCGTCAAATCATAATCCACATAATTCAAACCTTTCACAGCCATTGCGTCAAATCGCTTTAACATAAACTTATCATTGCGCACTGTAAACGTTACTTTGCCTGCTGTTTTACAATAAATGGGAATTTTAACTTTTGGTTCATTGGGTTCCGACAATTTATCCGATTGACGACCCCAATTTCGTCCTTGCTTTTGCGTTACAATAGAAAAAGGATGCAGCGATTTTGTTAAAATTTCAGGTTTCAAAGCCTGCAAATGCGCCACATCTGCGATATACAACGAGCGTCCATGAGTACCGACTAACATTTCATTATCTCTCGGATGAATCACCAAATCATGCACCGCAACCGCAGGTAAACCTTGTGTGAACTGATTGAAAATCAATCCTTTATCCAACGAAACGTATAATCCATGATCCGTTCCAACATACAAAAGATTTGCATTTTTAGGGTCTTCTCGCACCACATTAATCGGTTCCGCAGGCAGATTAGAACGAATGGATTTCCACGTTTCACCATAATTTTCTGAGACATATATATAGGCATTAAAATCATCCCACCGATAGCCATTCAAAGTGGCATAAACTGTTCCTTCTTGATGTGCACTCGCTTGAATCCGCGAAACCCACAAATCTTGCGGCAATCCAGCAGAAATATTTTTCCAAGACACACCGCCATCTTTCGTAACGTGCAATAATCCATCATCCGACCCTGTATAAATCAGTCCAAATCGCATCGGCGATTCGTGAACGGTGGTTAAAGTACCATAAGGCACATTGCCTTTTTTGCCTCCGTTGGTCAAATCGCCCGAAATTGCCGTCCAATGATTGCCATTACTCATGGAACGATACAATTTATTCGCCCCGAAATACAAAACATCGGAGTTGAAAACGCTCAACCAAATCGGCGACTGCCAATTCCAACGCAACGGACGTTCGCCTAACTCATGGGTCGGTTTAATCTCTTTTGCCGCCCCAGTTGCTTTATTGATGCGATAATAATTGCCAAATTGATACCCCGTATAGACCATATTATTATCTCGAGGGTCAATCATAATCTGCATGCCGTCCCCACCTAAGAGGGATTTATAGGGATTATGCCCAGTATCTTGCCAATCGGTATTCATTTCGCTTGTGTGCGCGCCCGTCCAAACGCCATTATCTTGCAAGCCGCCATAAACATTGTAATTATCTGCCATATCCACATTCACTGCATAAAATTGTCCAACAGCAGGGCTATTACATTTGAACCAATTTTTGCCATCATCATAACTGATATTGATGCCGCCATCATTTCCATTAATTAAATGACCTATGCGTTTTGGATTGATCCACAGCGCGTGATGATCCCAATGTACATTTTCTTTATTGAGCGATACCCAAGTTTTGCCGCCGTCGGAAGATTTTGCAATCCGCGTTCCTAAAACATATATGTTTTGTGCATCGATTGCTCGAATTTGCGAAAAATAATATCCATAAGTGAAAAACAAACCATCAATACTGCCTTCATGTGTTTTTTTCCAAGTTTTGCCCATATCGTCGGAGCGATATACTTCCGCACCAATGACATCCGTTTCAAACAAATCATTATTCGCATCTTCCAAATATTCTAATAAAGCAGTATGTTTAATTTTATCATTTTTAACCATTTCTAAAACCGTTTCAGCTTTATACTTTTCTGGAAAACCATATTCTTTTAAAAAACGGGCTAACACTTTTTTATCCAATTGCAAAAAAAGCTCTCGTGTCATGCTGCGCAATTTATCTTTTGTCAAGTCGTTGCTTACAACGGCTTCGTTCGCAGCCTTCGGTTTTGAATTTTGATTATCAATAATCGCAAAAAGTACGGATTTTGAACCATCGCGTACTGCGGTCAAACCGATCCGTCCAGCACCTTTGCCCGTTGGAAAACCTGAGGTAGGCGTTGTTAAAAGTTCCCAAGTTTCGCCGCCGTCTCCACTGCGATAGATGCCTGTGCCCTTTCCAGCACCTGTAAATTGCCATGCTCGACGGGTTTTATCCCAAAAAGCAGCGTACAACATATTAGGATTATCGGGATCTGTCACCAAATCAATCGCACCAGTGTTCTCATCCACGAACAAAGTTTGCTTCCAAGTTTTGCCGCCGTCCGTCGTTTTATAAATGCCGCGCTCCTTATTGGGCGAGTAAAGATGACCTACCGCCGCGACCCAAACTGTATTTGGGTCGGTCGGGTGCAAAATAATCCTTCCGATGTGGTGCGTTTCCTCCAAACCCAGATGCGTCCAAGATTTGCCCTCATCCGTACTTTTATAAATCCCGTTGCCCGAATAGGACGAACGACTTGCATTACATTCCCCTGTTCCGAGCCAAATGATATTTTTATCCCAATTGACCGCAACATCACCCGTCGTCATAACCGATTGATTTTCAAAGAGTGGTGTAAAGGTATTACCACTATTTTCGGTTTTCCACAAGCCGCCAGAGGCGAATGTGACGTAAAAAATACTGGGGTCATTTGGCGAAACGTCCACATCGGTTACGCGTCCACTCATAACGGTCGGTCCAATATTCCGAAAAGGGATGCCGCCTGCGATGGAATTTGCAGACAATGTTTTTCGTTGTTCGTACCCTTTCAAACGCTCTGTGGCAGGTGTAAATGCGGGTTGAGATTGCGCTGCCAACCTTGCGGAATAGGTACAAATCCAAAGTAAAATGAATATTCTCATTAAAAATATTTTATAATAAAATTTGTAAAAAGATGATTTTAAATCTGTTAAATAATTTTATGAGTGCGTTGAGAGGGTTGAGCAAAGCGTTTAAAGTGTAAATTTAAACAATATTAGATTTAAAAAAGCAAAACGGATGAATCATTTTGTGCAAATTCGTGCAATTCGGGTTCAAATCGCTATTTTTGGTTTTTTAATCTAAAACCATTACCTTTGCAACATAAAATTCATTTAAACTTTATGTTGTTACAACCCAAAGACTTATACGAAAAATTAGAATTCGATAAAGTCATTCAATTATTGATTCAGGAGTGTTTAGGAGACCCTGGACGGCAGTATTTTGTGGATTTGATGGTCTCTACGGATTTAGTTTGGATTGAAAATCGCTTGAAAGAAGCCAAAGAATTGAAATTGTGTTTAGAAAAAAGTGACCGTTTCCCTTTTGGCGATTATGAGGAGATTTCAAAGGATTTAAAAATGTTGGCGATAGAAGGATACGTACTTTCCGTCGAAAGCCTGCAACGCATTAATGCTATCTTATTGATTATCAGGGATATATTCCGATTTTTCAATCCAACCCGGCGAGAAATTTATCCGAATTTGTATAAAATTTTGCGCGATACGAGTTACGATGAGGAGTTGTCTAAAGCGATTACGCGGATTATTGACGATGAAGGGAAAATTCGCTCGGATGCGTCTCCGCGTTTGGTGGAAATCCGCAAATTGCAACAGGCAAAAGTCCGCGAATTGGATAAAGTGTATCGTAATATTATTGGTGAATTTCGTCAAAAAGGTTGGTTGACGGATAATGCGGAAAGTTTTAGAAATGGTCGGCGCGTTTTGAGCGTCCCGTCGGAGCATAAACGCAAGATTCGGGGCATCATTCACGACGAATCGGCTACGGGCAGGACGACTTACATCGAACCCGAAGGTGCGATTGATATTAATAATGATATTTTCGACCTCGAACAGGAGGAAAGACAGGAAATTTATCGCATTTTGCGTGAATTGAGTGCGACTTTGCGCCCTTATTGCCCGCATTTGAATAATTATCAAGTGTTAACGGTTGATTTTGATGTGATTTTGGCAAAAGCGAAATTGGGTTTGAAAATGAAGGCGGTGATGCCGCAAATCAAGCCGAATCCGCAATTTGACATCAAAAAAGGGCGACATCCGTTACTTTACCTTAAAAATCGGGCAATTGGCAAGGAAACGGTGCCGATGAATCTGACTTTGCATGGTGAAAATCGGTTATTGATTCTTTCGGGACCGAATGCGGGGGGGAAATCCATTGCCATGAAATCGGTGGGGTTGATGCAATTGATGTTGCAAGCGGGGCTGCTGATTCCTGTGAATGAATTATCGGAAATGGGCTTGTTTGAAAACATTTTTGCACAGATTGGCGATGCGCAAAGTATTGAGGATGATTTAAGTACATATTCGTCTTATTTGAAGAATATGCAATCTTTTCTCGAAAAAGCAGATGCAAAAACCTTGGTTTTGATTGATGAATTTGGTTCGGGTACTGACCCAAAAATTGGGGGTGCAATTGCGGAAGCGATTTTACGTAGCTTGAATTACAAAAAAACGTATGGCGTTATTACGACGCATTATGGCAATTTGAAAATGTTTGCTTATAAAACGCAAGGGATTGTCAATGGTTGTATGAATTTTGATAAAGATACGTTATCGCCGACGTATTCGATGACGGTGGGCAGACCGGGTAGTTCGTATGCGTTTGAAATTGCGTCCAAAGTGGGTTTGGATGTTAAAACATTGGAATATGCGAAGAAACGAATTGGCGAAAATGAGCAAGCGGTGGATGAATTATTGGTTGATTTGCAGCGCGAAAAGCAAGAATTAGAGGGAAAATTGTCGGAATTGACTGAAAAACAAAAAATGTTGGACAAACTCATCAAAACGTATGATGAACAATTGAAAGATGTTGAGTTTAGACGCAAAAAAATGAAATTGGATAGTAAAGAATTGTTGTTGCAAAATACGGCGAAGGATAATAAGGAGATTGAAACGTTGATGAAGCAATTGCGCACGGAGAAAAATTTGGATAAAGCGAAAGAATTGGCAACGCAAGTGAAGGCGGAACGACAACGGGTCGTGGAAGAAGTGACGGAATTGACGGAACAAGTGTATTATGAACCTGTTGCGGCGGCTCCCGAAAACCGTCCGATTGTGGTGGGCGATACGGTGCGCATGAAAGCGGGCAGTGCGACGGGGAAAATTGAGAGTATCAATAAGAATGAAGTGGTCGTTTTGATGGGCGAAATGCGTATGAAAATGAAACTTCGGGATGTTTTATTGGCGAATGAACAATTGGAAATCCGTCATAAAAAGGGAATTCAATTAGATATTGTTGAAATCAGCGCGGCTTTTGAACCCAAATTGGATATGCGCGGCTTGGACATGCAAAATGCACAACGGGTTTTGGAATCGTTTATAGATCAAGCTTTGTTGACGGGGCAGCGCGTTTTGCGGATTGTGCATGGGAAAGGAGATGGCGTTTTGCGCCGAGTGGTGAAGCAAAAATTGAAGGAATATAAAGGTATTGCAAATATGTATCATCCTGAAAGCCATGAAGGAGGCGATGGTGTCTTGATTGTGGAATTGAAATAAGCGCGGCGGATTGGAACACAGA
>JBDKKX010000212.1:0-8862 GCA_039795795.1 Bacteroidota bacterium
CGAAGGTTATGCTCCAAATAAGTCTCCAACGAAATCAACAATTTATTGGCAGATAAGGGCGTATCCAACACCGCTAATTCAATAATTTCCGCTAACAGATCCTTCCGATACGCCCTATCGAGCTGATGAAATAATGTCAATTCATCCATCCAATCGAATTTGAACAATTTCAGTATTAATTTTTCTAAAAAAACATCAGGAAATTGCCAAACTAATCGCCGAATACAGCCTTTTCCACTGCTCAGTACTTGGAGGATTTCTTGTTCATATTTCGGAAAATCAGCATTTAACGCATGTAAAATATCAATTTCCAACAGTTTCGGTTCTCGTGCCAACCATTCCGCATGATAACCTGTCTGCAAAAAACTCAAAAACGCAGTCATCGCATTCGCTTCTCGCGATACGTAACCTTCGGTATGGCAATCGGACAATCGCTGCATCAACGCTTTTTCAAAGACTTGAATGCAATGATCCGTCAACGATTTATCCGTTTTGCGCCCAATAATGTCTCCTAAATCTACTTCTAAACGCTCGATTTTCAAAAAACGGTCCGCAGGCATCAACGCAGACAATCGCTTTTCCAATTTGGGCAACAATTGTTTCTGATACCAGCGACTCCAATCGCGCTCTACTTGAGAGGCGGATTGTTCATTTTGCAAATCCAACTCCAATCGCTGGCGATGAATAATATGCGTTTGCTGCATAAAAACCTAATTTTCAAATAGTTGCAGAAAATTAAATTCTCCAAAACTATTATGTATGCTTTAAATCTCTACTAATTGCCGTTTTTTGACTTTTAGCCTATCTAAAATTTGCTGAACGTGTGCGTCCGAACGGGTGTGCGTCGGATGTTCTACCACAGCACGATGCGTTTCCTTATCTGACTTGCCGCGCTCTTTCAACGGATTTTTGACAGCAGCTTTGATGACAAGTTCAAAAATTTCAATTGGCATGGGTCATTCCTGTTTTAATATGGTTAAAAAAAGCATGACAACAGAACCCCTGAAGATGACCAAAAGGCATTCAGGCTGTTCCTTACAACAGGATGTGAATTTGGTTTCGCGGATACTCTGTAATTGCTCCACAAATCGGTTAACTCAAGCGGGTAAACTCCATTTCAAAGTGAACAAAAAGGGTACGTATCTATTGTATTGTTTTCTCTAAGTGTGCAACGACGTTTAAGGTACTTTCAAAAGATAAAAACGCATTTATAAACGCAAATGTATAGCGAAATAAATTCGTTGTCAAGTTATTCTTAATATTTTTATTTGTCCTATAATTTAAAATAAAAATTTGAATTTTCTATCGTGAACAATATAATTGTCTTCCAATGAATTATAAACCGTGAAAAAGGATAACTTTTATAAAAAAATATATAAACGCATTTTGGCATGAACCCATTTTAATAGACCAAATCTACTTTTTTCAGGGGTGTAGCTAAATTCGTTCTACTCAAAATCGCTCTCGTGTAAGTCGCAGGAATAAATTGACAAACGCCCTCCACTTCCAATTGATAGCCTTGTGCATTGCCCGTGATGCTCATAATTTTATTCATATTCACCAAATAATTCGTATGACACCGACAATATTGAGGTGCATTTTGCAAATCTTCCATCACTTTGCTCAAATTCGTGCGTATCAAAACATTTTTCACTTGCTTGTTTTCCAAATACGACACGCGTACAAAATTGCCTTCTGCCTGCATGAACAAGCCTTTTTCAAGCCATAATTTGAAATTTTCACTCGGATTTTCGGCGTGAAGGATTACAAAATGAGCTGTTAAATCATTGTTTGAACGATAATGGTTTGAAAATACCAAATTCGGAGGCAATTCTCGCAATTGATGATTCAAAAGTTGCGCTCGTTCATGATGTTTTTCGTTCAAAAGCACTTGGAATAGTACATCCCAAAAGGTTAATTGCAAAAAGCCCAGCATCATAATCCGAATCTCAAAAGAAACGAAAGATGCCCAAGATAAGGACAATTTTCCTAAAATGGCAGCCAATACATAATTGCCCGCGCCAATAAATAACACATACAAAGCGTTGATTAACAAGACTTTATAGCCTGTCCAAAATTCATCCTCGATAATTTTTGGAAACATTAAAACGCTCACGCGCCGCAACGAAAACATGCAACAGACACAAATAGAGCCGTGCATCAACGCGACCAATACTCGATTGGCAGGCGTATAGCTTCCTAAAAACGGCGGATTAAATACGAGCAACACCAAAACGACGACTAAACCCAGTAATATTTCTGTTTGCCAACGCCTCGGATTCACCCATTTGTTCGGATACGGTTGTAATAATAGGTTAAACACGATGATTTCAATTGTAAGGGTTTTGTTATACGGTTTGTTTTTCAAAAATGGGGTTTTCCTACTTTGTTTCCGCAAAGATATTAAGATTTTATTAACAAATCAATGTTTTTAATCTTTTTTTTCAAAAAAAAATGCCACAGATTTTGACAATCTGTGGCATTTTTTAAACAATACTTTTACATAGTAACAAGATTTTAATAAGGTCTCGCACAAGTTCGGGAAACTTGGAAAGTTTCCCGAACTTTATGGGCGAATTTATTAAAATGCTTTTACATAGCATCGGATATCCATTTGTCTCTATCATCGGACAATTGCCAAACGGCTCCACCATTTTCTAAACTGGTAAACATCGGCATCCAATCGCTCGGACCTGCCGATAAAGTCAGGATTTCATACCGACGCAATTGCAAAATAATGTCTAACGGATTGATTAAAACAGGACACGCTTCTACACAAGCATTGCAAGTGGTACACGCATGCAGTTCTTCTCCCGAAATATAATCAAAGAGACTGCGACCGTCATCAAAATTATCTTTGGTTAATTGCATGCCTTCGGTATAAACTTCTGCGTTTATCAAACGTACATCGCAGGAATCTAATTTTTTGCCGATTTCTTCTGCTCTGTCGCGGACATCCATCATAATTTTTCGGGGCGATAATTTTTTGCCCGTCAGATTCGCAGGACACGCCGCCGTACATCGCCCGCATTCCGTACACGTATATGCGTCCATCACGTTTTTCCAACTCAACGAAGTCACATCTTTTGCGCCGAACATGGGCATTTCCGCGCCTTCCGCAGGCGGGTTTTCGACTTCCAAACCCATCATACTACGCACTTCGTTCATAATCGCAGGCATATTCTCCATCTGCCCTTTTGGGGTCAAGCGAGCGAAAAAAGTGTTCGGAAACGCTAATAATATGTGTAAATGTTTGGAAAACGGCAAATAATTCAAGAACGTGAAGACCATGCCAAGATGCAGCCACCAACCCAATCGCTCCAAAAACACCAATAAATGCCCATCCCAATGGCTGAACAACGCGGGACCGAGCCAGCCACTGATGGCAAAAAAGCCTGTATGATGATAACTTTCTGGATATTTCGCCTGCAAAACCGTGTCTGCACAATTCATAGAGAAGATAGCAAATATTAAAATCATCTCAAATATCAAAATCAACGCGGCATCAATGCGCGGAAAACCATCCAATTCGGGTTTCTGAAACCGTTCGATTTTTAAAAAATAGCGTCTTGCGAAGAACGCAATCGTTACAAACAGGGTCAAAAGCGATAAAATTTCAATGAAACTGATGATAATGGGGTACAAAATGCCCAAATACGGCGCGAAAAAGCGATGTACTCCGAAAGTGCCGTCGGTAAAAATTTCCAATAATTCGATTTGAGTGATGACGAATGAAACGTATATCACCAAATGTAATACGGCAGGAATCCAATTTTTGAACATTTTCTTTTGTCCAAAAGCGATGAGCAAGACATTTTTCCACCGCAAATCCGTGTTGCCTTCGATGATTTCTTCCTTGCCGAGTAAAATATTACGACGGACTTTCATAAAATTGTTCCATGCCTTGCCGAGCAAATAGATGGAAATTAAAATAAAAATTGCTTGCGCCATATTCAAATATTGATTAGTTCTGATATGAAAAGGGTTAAATTCGATTAAAATGGAGGTAAATTTAATCGTTTCGCCTCGAATTACACGAATTTGCGCGAATTATTTATGAAAATTCATACAAATTCGCGCAAATTCGCGCAAACTTCGTGCAAATTCGTGTAATTCGTGGTATAATTTGGATTGCACCCCTTATTTTTGCGCTCCTAAAACATCCTTTCGGATTCATTTTAAAACAAAAAATTCAAAATAAATGAAAATTTTAACGGAAAAACAGATTCACCAAAAGATAAAACGGTTAACCATAGAAATTTTAGAACATAATTTCGATGCAGATGAAATTATTTTAGCAGGCATCAATAATAATGGGTTGGAATTCGCGCAATTGTTGATGAATGAATTATTGACCTTGCAAACGGCGATTCCGATTACGCTGACCCGCATTCGATTGAGTCCTGCGAATCCATTGGGGAATCCGATTTTTATTGAAATGCCGTTGCAACAGCTTGAAAATAAGACAATTATAATTATTGACGATGTGGCGAATACAGGACGAACGGTGTTTTACGCGCTCAAACCATTGATGGAAGTGCTGCCGAAAAAAGTGGAAGTGGCGGTTTTAGTGGATAGAAAACATAAAATGTTTCCGATTACGCCAGATTACGTCGGCTTGTCTTTGGCGACGACGTTGAAGGAAAATATTGAAGTCCAATTGAAAAATGTGGCGGAACAAGCGGTTTATTTAAAATAAACGAGATAGTTCATTAGATGCGAAAAATAAGTTATACATTGTGATACGAATGGATGTACGGATTTTACGGATTTCACCGATTCTTACGGATTTTTCGTCCCCAAAATCCGTAAGAATCGGTGAAATCCGTGAAATCTGTACATCCATTCGTATCACAATGTATCCAAAAGTGTAACCAAATAGAGTTGGGTTTTTGGATTTGAATACTTCAATCCAAAAAATCCAACTCTAACAAACTTATTATTATGTTAGAAATTGATTTTTTAAAATATAAATCTTTTTTGAAGGTTAAACGGGCAAAAGACGCAACAACATGGATTTACGACCCAATCCGACGCAAATATTTAGTTTTGCAGCCCGAAGAATTGGTTCGACAATTAGTACTCCAATATTTGAACCTCGAAAAAAAATATCCATTCAAACAAATGCGTACTGAAAAAGGATTGATTATCAACGAATTACAAAAAAGATGTGATATTTTGATTTATGATAAACAAATTCAACCTTATTTATTGGTAGAATGCAAATCGGCACAAGTACCGATTGACCAAGCCGTGTTTGAACAAATTGCTCGTTACAATTTAATTTTGCAAGTACCTTATTTATTGGTGACGAATGGTTTGCAAACCTATTGTTGCCAAATGAATTATCCAGAACAGTCGTTTTCCTTTCTAACCAACGTCCCAAACTGCGATTTTTAGGTACAAATTGTATAAAATTATATTTTTTAAAAATCAATATTTCATAATAACATTTGGTTTTTAAAAAATTGATTTTTTTTGCATACCTAAAAACGACTATTTTTGGGTATTTATATAAAAAAAATCAATAAAAATTTTTTTTATTTGTAAAATGCCCTTATCTTAGCATGGTAATTCTTGTGTAATAAAAACATAGTTTTTGGGGTTTTAGTTGGAGTTTTAAGAATCGTGATGAGCGATTCTTAAAACTTTTTTTTTATAGGAAGTTCGGATTTTTAAATTCAGGATTCGGATATTTGTAAAAACCCTCACCTGTCTTCACGCCGAGCTTGCCTTCATCCACATATTGTTTTAAAATTGCTGCAAAACGAACACTTTTCGCATCTTTGCGCGGGCTGACCACATGCCAAGCCGTGTCTAAACCAATTTGGTCCAGCATTCCAAAAATCCCCATATTGGTTTTCATATTGCCCATCCACGAACGGTCAATATCTTGAATACTCCCAATATCACGGGCTTTCAAATCGCCGCCCGCACCAATCAACGCCACTAACATCGCATTATAGAGGTAGCCGGGCGATTCATTTTGGATGAAAACGGGGGTTTGATGAATGATTTTGCCAAAATCCATCAATAAATCGACGACCCAATTCGCTGTTTGCGGGTGCGGCATCACATCGACTACGTTCGCATGAAAAACATCGTGAAAGTGAAACGCACAAAAACGGTCAGGCGCGCCCGATTCCGTTGCGAATTGAGAAGGTAAAAGATAGGACGTATTCGTAGTCAACACCGTTTTGGATTCAAAAAGCGGCGCAAATTCAACATAAAGTTTCTTTTTGAGGTCTGGGTTTTCGGTAACAGACTCGCTCATCAAATCGACATCCGCCACAGCAAATTTTCTATCTGTTGTAGTGACGATGTTTTTTTTAGCGATTATCGCTTGCTCTTCGGTACATTGTTTTACTTTAACCAAATTTTTCAAAATTTTATCTTGAAAAACAAGGGCAGTATCCAATTGTTTTTGATGCAGGTCGTACATTTTAACCTGAAAACCATCCATTGCACAGCGCAAGCCTATCCGCAAACCAAGCGTACCGCTTCCAATAATTAAAACATTTTTAATATCCGCTACTTTTCGCATATTTATTATTTTTTTAATAGTTTTTAAAATACAAAAGTAATTAAAACTATTTAGGTGTGCATCTATTTGAATTAAGAATGAAGACATTGCTGTAAAAATTTGGGAAGGTTAACTATTGCTACAACATGTAATTATTTTGTTATAAAACATTTTTTAAAATGCAATCTATTTAGAATTAGTTACAAACGCAATTTTTAAAAACTTATACAAAGTATTTACATAATAATTAAAATTTAATTTTAAAAAAATGCTTGTTTAAAAAATAAAAAAATGTAAAAAGATTTGGATATATGGTGCTTAGGGATTATCTTTGTTTCCGAAAAGCTACAAACTTAACCAGAATCGTTTTTTTAGGAAAACTGGATCATTAACCAAAACTTACAAAATGGCAAGCAAACTCAGTGTATTACCTGAGATGTTGACGACATCCGTGCAGGGAAGCACTCCTTTTTCCATGTTCGATGGAAACCCAACCACGTATTGGTTTCCGGGTTGGAATGCGGCGGTTTATCCCGCAAAAATCGTAATTGATTTGAAAATGATTTACAACATTGAAAAATTGCGTTTTTTTGACGGTTTTGGTGCGCCGACGGTGAATTTTTATTTTGGCAAAACGAGCCCCACTGATGCTACGCGTGCTACAATCTCTGCTAAATTGGATTTATGGCAGGCATGGCGCGAAGTACCTGTGGCATCCGATGCGCGTTACATTACGGTCGAATTGGCGAGTGTTGATGGCAATGCGCCGTTAGGCGAGTTGGAAATTTATGGCACGCCGATAACAGACCCTGGTACTGGCGGCGGCGGCGGTGGTGGCAATCCTGTTCCACCGACGGTAAGCACGATTACAGGTGCGGCGGCGGTCATTAATACCTGTGGTTTTCACTGGGTGCCGACCGACGTGACGGAGATTTTCTCTATGGATCGGATTTATACCATGTGGAGTTGGTTTGAAGCCACGAAAGGTATCAATCGTTTTGAACCCACCGATGGGGGGGCGGGCAATTATGATACGCATTTAGCGGCGTTGAAGGCGAAAGGGATTAAACCGATTTTCGTTGCCAACACGTTGCCCGATTGGATGAAATTGCCTACGGATGCGGTTTGGGATTTTGAATACAAGCCTAAATTGACCTCCGCCAATGGTTTAGACCCGCTTTCGTACAAAGATTTTGCGCGTTTTTGCTTTCAAGTGGCGGCGCGGTATGGCAAAACGAAGGTGGCAGACACTGCTTTGACCATTAATAGTACGCCGCGTTGGACGAACGACCCGCCGAATGTTAAAAAATCGGGACTCGGGTTGTTGGACTATTTTGAAGTTTGGAATGAGCCAGATAAATGGTGGAAGGGTCCAAATGCGCAAATGTCGCCTGCGGAATATGCGGCATTATTGTCGGCATGTTATGATGGGCATGAAGGTCGGTTGGGCGCGGGTTACGGCGTTCGGACCGCAGACCCGACAATGAAAGTCGTTATGGCGGGTTTGGCAAATATTGATATGGCGTATGTGGATGGGATGACGACTTGGTTTCAGCAAAATCGGACGGATAAACGTTTTTGTGCCGATGTTTTGAATTTTCATCACTATTCCAATGAGAATGAAAGTGGTCAAGCATCGGGTTTAATCATGGGTATCTCGCCTGAAGCGAATAATTTACGTGCTAAAATTAAGGCGGCTGTCGATTGGCGCAATAAAGCCGTTGCTTTAAATGGCAAGGAATTATGGTTGACGGAGTATGGTTATGATACGAATTCGACTTCGCAACAGCGTCCCAAATTGTATGGCACGATGACGTTGGAAGATTTGCAAGCGATGTGGTTAGTCCGTTCGTCGTTGGAAATCATTGCGGGTGGATTTGATAAAGCATTCATTTTCAATGCAATAGATGAGCCTGCGAATCAAGGTTTGTTTGCCTCATCGGGTTTGGCGCAAGGCGAAGCGAAAGGTTTTGTGAAAAAACCGTCTTGGGGCAAGATGAAAGATTTATTGCAAAAGTTGAATGGTTTGACGTTCAAAGGCGAGATGACGGGCATTCCGAAAGTGAAGGCTTACGTTTTTGGCAATGCGACGGATACTAAGACTGTTATATATATGTGGTGTCCGACCTCGGATGGTTCAAAAGTGAAGATTACGCATCCGACTTTGGGGACGATTACGATTTCGGAAACGCCTGAAGCATTTGATTTGACGGTTGCTTAAATTTTGGAAAACGTTGGAATGTTGGAATTAGGATTAAATGAGATTTTTTTGGGATTAAATTTGATTTTTTTTTAGGTTTTTTTAGGCTTTTAAAATTTAAATACACAAAAAAACTAAA
>JBDKKX010000213.1:0-8826 GCA_039795795.1 Bacteroidota bacterium
GATTGGATTAAAATCCAACAAATCCTAAAAAATCAATCCTATTTAATCCCAAAAAAATCCCATTTAATCCGAATTCCAACGCACCACACAAAAAAAAACTCTGCTTGTTAGATGCAAGCAGAGTCCAATGAAAAACATAAAAATACCCCTATTTGTCGTTTTCTCTTCTGTCTTTTGAAATTGCCAAATGACACAATTCATTGATTTTTAATGAATTAAGCCTTTAACAACGATGATGATTTCATAATGAAATTCCCAAATCTTTTACGCGGAATGGATTAAAATGTTTTAAAAAATGCACAATTTTATCCATTATTTTGATAATTTATATTTGTTAATAAATTGTTAACATTTCGATTTACATTTCAAATACAATACCAATTTCGGATACAAAGATGTTTGTTTTTCAAAACTTCAAAATACCTTTTTTACTAAAAGTATGACATTGTAAATGTTGTGTTTAGCAATGTCTAAACACAACATGGTCATTTTTTTTAATCCATTTCTACTTCCGTTTCATCGTCTTGCGCCACTTCCTGTACGGCGATGCAGAATTCTTTAGAAAGTTTTGTGAGGCTTTCAAAGATGAAATCAGGTTGACAATCGGCTTCATGTATGCTCGGTTTGCCCTTAATTAAGATGGTTGTCATGCCCAGCCGCTTCCCAAACTCAATATCCGACGCAGAATCGCCCACCATAATCGACTTTTTGAAGTCAATCATGGGAAAATCTTGCTTTGCTTGCAAGCCCATACCTGTATTCGGTTTGCGATTCGGCGAGTTGGAAGCCGCGAGGTCGGGGCAATGATAGATTTTATCAATGCGTCCATCCATCAAATCAATGGTCTTGCGCAACAAGCGATGTACCTCGTTTAATTCCTTTTCGGTCATCAAGCCTTTGCCAATACCTTGCTGATTTGTGACAACGATAACCTTTCCAAAAATTTCAGAAAGCGATGCAATTGCCTGAGGCGTGCGCGGAAAAAAAGAGAAATCGTCCCAATTACGGACATAATCATTATCAATGCGCTCATTGATAACGCCATCGCGGTCGAGGAAAAGCGTCCAAGACGCGTCAACAGTTGGAAGTTGTTGTAAATTCATGGGAGTGACGGTTACATTTTTAGACTTAGTTGCCATAGTGGTTGATCCAGAAATAAAATTCATGAGTTTTAAAATATGATTTTAAGATACAATTTTATTGTTATAATCCTTATCGAATATTGGCTTTCGTTCAAGGTGAATTTGTTACAAAAATTTTTTTTTAAAATATTTTCAAAATTAGTGTCACAAACGCATCGTTCTTCCGTATAAGAAAAAGCAAGCATATTGTTACTATTGCTGTCGTAAGGCAATTATTCAATAGATACAAAAACGTTCATTTCAAAAGATTCCTCAAATTTCTTATTTATTTTTTTAAAATCAATGGTTTTAATTACATTTTTTTAAATCGTATTTTATAACCGTTTATATAATCACATTAACGCATGAAAAATAATACAAAAATGTTTAAGATAATTTTATATTTCCATAATTGTTTCAATTTATAAACGATAAAGGTACAAAAGTAGTCTGTTTTACGCAATTCGGGTCGGGAATGTTGCAGCTGTGGCGGATTGTCCTGTGGGATTGCTTTTGTAAATCTTTTTTTAGCTTGGGGTTTTTAGTCCGCAAATAAACACAATTCAGCCTGTACGGGCTTTGGATGAGTGGTTTTGATTTTAAACGATTTATCCAAAGTTCGTCAGGCAAATTTTTCAGCAAGCTCGAAAAAACAATGTCACAAAAGTTACTTTTGTTCTGTAACATTGAAGGCGTTTTCTAAGAGTTTTGTACCAGTAAAGCGAAAGCCGAATAGCACAAAATTGTTTTATTAACACAAAAAGAAACAAGTCATTGATAGTTAAAATTTTACAACCGATAGCCAAAATTTAATTTCCCAATATTTTTTCCCCCAACATAGGTTGCGACGCAATTGGAACGCGGAGGACGCGGATTTTTGCGGATTTGCACGGATTTTCTTTTCATAAAATGCTTTGAGTTTGAACATAAGTTAAAAAATCCGCGTAAATCCGCAAAATCCGCGTCATCCGCGTTCCAATTGTATCTCACACCCAGTTTTTACGATTCTTATAAACCATTTAAAATAAATTCAAAAACTTTTTGTCCATGAAGGAATTTAACATCCGGAAACTGCTTCCGATGTTGTCCGCAATCGGTATGGCTACTGCATTGTCGGCTCAAAACGGGCAGTTTGATGTTCGATTTAGCGTGAAAAACGTGGATTGTCCGACCAATAAGGTCACAATTCAAGTTCAAGTCAAGTCGCACGATGCGGCGCATCTCTTTAAAATGGGGGATGCGAACTATCGTTTCGATTACGACCCGCGCCAAATTGCAAATCCCAGTATTGTCAGCCAAGAAAATTTCTCGAATCGCGCGCCATCCAGCGATTTAAACTATGCACCTCAAAACTTAAATGGTAGTTCGGCGGGACCAACCGTTGGTACGGTTTCCCTTAACACCATATACACGGGTTCTGCGGAAGGGGCAAAGGATGTGGGTACGAACTGGATGACGATTTCGTGCATTCGGTTTGACATCATTAATGCTGCGTCTTGTTTTAATTTGACTTGGCACGATGACCAAACTTTCCCTGTAACGGGTATGAATGAGGTTGCTCCAAAACCGGGTGCTTCTTTCGATTACGATTTATATATCGTTGCGGCAGGCGGCATTTTTGGCAACCTAAATGCTTGTATTCCAAAACTTTGTAGTCCGATGGTGGCTATCAATGACATCAATACAACGATTAAAGATTTGGCGGTAAGCGGTAATTTGTTGACCAATGACATTAGCGCGAGTGCGATGACGGCTACGACTACGCCGATCCTCGCGCCGTCGAATGGTACGATTGTCATCAATCCGAATGGTGCTTATACGTACACGCCGAATGCGGGTTTTATTGGGAAAGACAGTGTTTTCTATAAAGTTTGTAATGCGCAAGGCAATTGCGATACGGCGGTCTTGAAACTTACGGTGCTCAATAGTCCGCCCAATGGTGCGGGCAATGATGCGCCGATTGCGAATGATGATGTCGTAACGACTTTTCAAGGCGTGACAGTGACGGGGAATGTCAAAATCAATGACATGGATCCCGAAGGGAATGCTTTAACGGTGAATTCTACGCCCATTGTGCCGCCTGCACATGGCGTTTTGACGTTGAATCCAGATGGTACGTTTACGTTCGTCCCTGAAAATGGTTTTTCGGGCACCGATGTTTTCAAATATCAGGTTTGCGATAATGGTACGCCTTCTAAATGTGATACGGCAACCGTTACTGTAAAAGTATTGTTGGATAATAACGGTGCAAGCAATGATGCGCCTTTTGCAGGGGATGATGCGTTTGGTACGAATGTGAATGCGCCTATAACGGCTTCGCTCGCGCCCAATGATACGGACCCAAATCTGGGTAATACATTGACTTACAACACAATACCTGTCATTGCTCCTGCTCATGGTACGGTGACGATTAATGCAAATGGTACGTTTACTTATACGCCGACGACGGGTTATATGGGGACAGACCGTTTTGTATATGCGGTTTGTGACAATGCTACGCCGAGTTTATGTGATTCTGCGACGGCAATTATTACGATGTATCCGTTGGCAAATCAACCGCCTGTGGTGGTAAAAACGCCTTTGACGATTCCAGAAGATTCTACGGTGACGACTTGTTTTGCGATTGCCGACCCAGATGCAATGGATGCGCATACGGTTACGCCTTGTGGGGTGCAACATGGTACGGTGACAGCGACGGTGAATAATGCAACGCATCAGCTTTGTGTAACTTATACGCCAACGTTGAATTACAATGGTTTGGATACGATTTGTATGATTGTTTGCGATAATGCGACGTTGAGCATGTGTGATACGGTTAAAATTCCTGTGACGGTTACGCCGAAAAATGATAAACCTGTTGTGACGGTTACGCCGCCGACAGTGCCAGAAGATAGCACTATCACCGTTTGCGGAACGATTACAGACCCAGATGCGGGGGATACGCATACGGTTACGCCTTGTGGTGCAGCGCATGGTACGGTGACGGCAACCGTTAATAATGCGACCCATCAAGTTTGTATCACCTACACACCTACGCCGAATTTCGCTGGAACGGATACGGTTTGTGTTACGGTTTGTGATAATGGCAGTCCAACAGCTTGCGATACCGTTAAAATACCTGTAATCGTTACGCCTGTCAATGACAAACCAACGGTTACGGTTACGGCGCAAACGGTTCCAGAAGACAATCCTTTAACCGCTTGTTTGCCGATTGTGGATCCAGACGGTGCGGATACGCATACCGTTACGCCCTGTGGTGCGTTGAATGGTACGGTGACAGCGACGGTGAATAATGTAACGCATCAAGTTTGTGTTACATACGTTCCGAATCCTAATTTTAATGGAGTGGATACGATTTGCGTGACGGTTTGTGATAATGGTACGCCTTCTCTTTGCGAAACGGTTAAAATTCCTGTAACGGTTACGCCTGTGAATGACAAACCTGTGGTAACGGTTACGCCGCCTTTGGTTGCAGAAGATACGACGATAACGTTCTGCGGCAATATCGCGGATCCTGATGCGGGCGATACACATACGGTTTCACCTTGTGGGGTGCAACATGGTACGATGACGGCAACGGTGAATAATGCAACGCATCAATTGTGCGTCACTTACAAACCGACGTTGAATTACAATGGCAATGATACGCTTTGTCTCATCGTTTGCGATAACGCTTCGCCTTCTAAATGCGATACGGTTAAAATCCCACTCGTCGTCACGCCGAGAAATGACGCGCCTGTGGTGACCGATGTGGTTCTCAACACGCCAGAAGATACGACCAAAACGTATTGTTTGCCGATTGTGGATCCCGAAACGACGGATACGCATACCGTTACCGTTTGTGGCGCGCCAACGCAAGGTGCTGCTATCGGTACGGTGAATAATGCAACGCATGAATTATGTGTTCAATACACGCCAAATCCGACGTTTACAGGTAAAGATAGCGTTTGTTATATTGTCTGCGATAATCAAGGCGGTTGCGATACGGTGAAAGTGATTTTCAACATCACACCGAACAATCACCCGCCAGTGGCTTCCAATGACATTAACAATACGACTAAAAACACGCCTGCAACGGGCAATGTCCTTATCAACGACCGCGACCAAGACAACAATACTTTGACGGTGAATTCAACGCCTATTCAATCCCCAATCAATGGTACGATTGTGTTGAACCCGAATGGTACTTATACTTATACGCCCAATCCCACTTTTATCGGTACGGACATCATGAAATATGCGGTTTGTGACAATGGTATTCCATCTCGTTGCGATACAGCGACTTTGGTTATCAAAGTGCGGGACCCGAATCCAAATCCGAATACGAATACGCCACCAGTTGCCAACGATGACAATTGCAGTACGCCGATGAATCAAACGGTGACTTTGAATGTGAAGGCGAATGACTATGACCCACAAGGAGGTACTTTGGGGAATCCGACCATCGTAGGTACGCCAAGCGGTGGTACGCCGACGGTGAATCCAGATGGAACGGTGACGTTTGTACCAACGCCTGGTTTTGTAGGCGATGCGACGTTCAAATACTCGGTTTGTGATAACGGAACGCCTGTTGCTTGCGATACGGCTACGGTTACATTGACGGTTTATAGCCAGATTGGGATGGGTTCAAACTTGCCACCGACCGCAGTGGATGATGCAGGAACGACTTTGAAAAATACACCATTAAACAGTTCGGTAGCGTTGAACGACACAGACCCGAATGCAGGACAAACCATGAGTTACGGTTTAGTTTCGCCGACGGCACATGGTACAGTGACGTTGAATTACAATGGTTCCTACACTTATACGCCTGCAACGGGCTATATCGGACCAGACCAATTCCGTTATTTGGTTTGCGACAATGGTTCTCCTGTGAAATGCGATACAGCGACGGTTTATTTGACGGTATTTGATTTCCCTTGCTTCTCGTTGCAATTGAAAGCCATCTTGGAAGGCTGTTTTGACACGGTTTCGGCTCGGATGAAAACGACTTTGAATCAACGTGGTTTATTGCCGGGTCAAACGCCAATTGGTATGTTTGCCGTGACGACTCCAGCAGGTCAACCTTACAAATCTGCTCCTTGGAATTTCAATGATACGACAGGCAACAACCTTCGGACGTATGCTGCGGATGTCGTGGATTGGGTTTTGGTTTCCTTGCGGACAGACCAAATCAACGCTTCCAGTGCGGTTTACAAAGCTGCTGGATTGCTTCATTCCGATGGAACGATTACATTCATCAATCCATGCTTGAATTTAGACCCAAATCGGTCTTATTTCGTGGTGGTGGAACATCGGAATCACATGGGAATCATGTCTTCGGCAGGCGTTCCCGTCGTGAATGGCAAAATGATATTTGACTTTACGGCGCAAGATAGTTACGTCAGTGGCAATCCGCCAACGACGGCGCAGAAACGCAAAGGAGGCAAATATGTGATGTTAGCAGCCGACGGCAAGAAGGATACGCAAAATACCAATTTCGACATCAATTTCCAAGATTCGCAATATTGGAAAGGAGAATCGGGTATTTTCGACCGCTACATGTACACGGATTTCAATATGGACGCGGATGTGAATTTCCAAGATGCTTACTTGTGGAAATTGAACACAGGTAAATATTCAGGAGTGCCTCACTAATGTAAGGATAGATTTCCCGCAGATTTTAGGTGCGATACGATTGGAACACAGATGACACGGATTTTACGGATTTGCACGGATTTTTTTGGAATTTATACTGGATTTTAAGCGTAAATTCAAAAAAAATCCGTGTAAATCTGTAAAATCCGCGTCCTCCGCGTTCCAATTCGCTCTACGCTTTTTCTGTCCCGTACTGCGTGAAATTATCTACAACCAATCTTCTTGTATTTCTTATTCTAAAAATCGCTAACATGAAAAGACATTTATTCCGATTTTTATCGGCGATATTGCCCTTGTTATTGATGAGAAACGATGGAATCGCTCAAAACGGGGCGTATGATGTGCGTTTTCAAGTCAAAGATGTTCAATGTGCCGACCGAAATGTGACCGTCGAATTACAAGTAAAAGCGCATTCTGCTACTGCCCATTTCGTGATGGGCGATGCGAATTACCGATTTGAATATGACCCCCGCAATATTCGGAATCCGCGAATTGTGTCTCAACCTAATTTTTCAAGTCAAGCCCCTGCGCGAAATGCAAATTATGGCATTCAGAACTTGAACGGTAGTAAAACCAATGCGGGTGGAACGGCGGGCATTGTTTCTTTGAACACGTTTTACACAGGTTCGGATGAGGGCGGGCAACAAGTGCCGAATACTTGGACGACTGTTGCTGAAATTCGATTTGATTGGATGAATACCGATTCTTGTATTCAATTGAAATGGCATGATAACAATACTTTTCCGATAACGGGCATGAGTGAAGTGGCTATCGTTGCCAAACAGCCTTTTGATTACAACCTGTATTTGACACAATCGGGTGGTATTTTTGAAAATTTGAATGTTTGCCCTGCGGCTCAGTGTAATTGCGTGGACAAGATCGCGCCTAAATTGAATTGTCCAGACACGGTGGTTGTTTCGTTAGCGGGTACGATTTTGTCGGATAGCAGCCATATTTTGACGAGCGTTACGAAGGGTTCCGATTGTAATAAATTGAAAATCAATTATTTAACACCGAGTGCGACGGATGATTGCGGTACGCCAACGGTTTATTTAATGGATTCCACAGGGTTGCAAAGCGGCAGTTTATTTACCGTCGGAACGCACGCATTGCGCTATCGTGCCAAAGACCAAACGGGTAAAACCAGTGATTGCTCCTTGATTATTAAAGTTTTGCCTGTACAGTTATTGGCAGAAGGTTCGGAACGGCAAAGTGCTTGTCGGGGTTCTTTCATAACGTTGAGCGCGAGAACGTATCCGAATGCGACGTATTCGTGGACGGGACCGCAAGGGTTTACCTTAAATCGTCAAAGTGGTGCTGTTCCAAATGCGTCCGTGGCAAATGCAGGACGTTATACGGTCACGATGGCATGGAATGGTTGCAATTACACCGCAAATGTGGATGTAGCGATTTTAGAAACGCCCGGTTTGCGCAACGATTACGATACGATTTCCATTACCTCGACTTTGCGGCGCAATGTGTTGGCAAATGATAGTTTAGTGGCGGGCGCGAAACGGACAGTTCGCTTGGTGACACAACCGAATGCAGGTATTTTGTTGATGCAGCCCGACGGAACGATTGCTTACACACCCTCTCCGAGTTTTACAGGTACGGTGACGTATGCGTATGAAGTTTGTTATGAAGAATGCGCTAATTTGTGTAAAACTGGTTTTGGATTCATTACCATTCGCGATGCAAGACGCGTCGTATCGGGCGGAATTCCAAATATTATTACACCTAATGGGGATGGTTTAAATGATTATTTGGTTATAGACGATATTGACCCCAATAATAATCATACAGAATTGGTGATTTACAATCAATGGGGCGATTTGGTTTTTAAAGCCAATCCTTATAAAAACGATTGGGGTGGTCATTTCAAAAACCAACCTTTGCCCGACGGGACGTATTACTACATTTTTACACGAGCACAAGATGAAGCACCGACCGCAGGATTCATCACGATTTTCAGATAACAATTTCCAGTATGCACAAAAAGACGTGTTCAGCAAAATGAAAATTTATATTTTAAACCAGTTATTAAAAATTACCGATTAGCTAAGCTAAT
>JBDKKX010000214.1:0-8823 GCA_039795795.1 Bacteroidota bacterium
CTTTTTCAATATGCGTCTTTGATTTTTTTTTTTTTACGATAAATATAAAGATATGAAATTCGTCGCTATTCGCTGTGCGGTTGGAAAGATGCCAAAAAAGGCGGTGCATTATTTTGACGGCACAAAGATATGATTTTTTTGATTTTTTTTCTGCTTTCAGAAAATTGTTTTAAAAAAAAACCTTTTGTGTTGTGAATCTGTCATATAAGTTTTGAGTAAATGGTATAAAAAGACTCAAACTTATATGACACTTCAACATCTTTGCTCCTCTTGGTGTCATATAAGTTTTGAGTAAATCGTATAAAAAGACTCAAACTTATATGACACTTCAACATCTCTGGTTCTCCTGCTGTCATATAAGTTTTGAGTAAATGGTATAAAAAGACTCAAACTTATATGACGCTTCAACATCTTTGCTCCTCTTGGTGTCATATAAGTTTTGAGTAAATAGTATAAAAAGACTCAAACTTATATGACACCTTCAACATCTCTACTCCTGCTGTCATATAAGTTTTGAGTAAATAGTATAAAAAGACTCAAACTTATATGACACTTCAACATCTCTGGTTCTCCTGCTGTCATATAAGTTTGAATCAATTATAAAAAGACTCAAACTTATATGACACTTCAACATCTCTGGTTCTCCTGCTGTCATATAAGTTTGAATCAATTATAAAAAAAACTCAAAACTTATATGACACTTCAACATCTCTGGTTCTCCTGCTGTCATATAAGTTTTGAGTAAATGGTATAAAAAGACTCAAACTTATATGACACTTCAACATCTCTGGTTCTTCTGCCGTCAAATTTCGTTCAACAATTCGGACGCATTTCGTTTAATGTTGTCGGTTACTTTGGCATAAACTTGGGTTGTCGTAACGTTTCGATGTCCCATCATTTTAGAAACGGTATATATATCTACTCCTTTGATAATCAACAATGTAGCGTAGGTATGTCTAAAACAATGAAAGGTAATGTTTCGGCGAATTCCTGCCAACGCTAACCAAATTTTCATATATTTATTATCGGTACTATCATTTTTAAATCCCTCAAAAACCAAATCCGTTTCCGCCGTCCGAACGCCACAATAAGAAAAGGCTTTTTCATTTATCGGCAAATATTCCAAACCTTTTGTTTTTTGTTGTCGAAATTGGATTAGAGAACCGTTTTCGTTTTTGGCAATTTCGGACCAAACGAGCTTGCAAATATCCGAACTCCGTAAACCTGTATAAATCGAAAACATTGCCGCCCGTTTGACGACTTCAAAACCTGTTGCAATATCGGTTTGGGCTAATTTTTGGACTTCCTCCACGGATAAAATTTCTTTATGCGTCTCTAACAGTTTAATATTTTTAAGCATTTCCAAATTCAGTTCTAAATGATTGGCATGAATCGCGGCTTTCAATAAATTTTTAAACTCCGTAAAATAGCGGGCTGCGGTATTTTGGCTTAATTCCTTATCTGTGCGCAAAAACTCGCGGAATCCTTCACAAAACGCAATTGTAATATCTGCAAAATTGACCAGCCGTTTGAAATCCAATTCTTTTTTTTCTAGATAAGCATTGAATTTATAGGACATTGCAAGGAATAGCCGATTATTTTCCGTTGCTTGGACACTCTTATAATAGGTGTTAAAATTGACTTTGGGTTTTTCGGCGGCATTAAAAAACGTTAAATCGTTGCGGTGTACTTGAACCTGAATTTGACTACACATTTGATGCGCTAATGCTAATGCCGTTTCGTTTTCCAATTTTTCATTTTTATTCTTCGGGTGGGCATAAACATACAATCCCAAAACCAAACGGCGCGTTAATTCGCCTGTGTGTGGATTGAGGAGCGCGGGGTAAAAATCCAGATATAAAGAGGTTTTATCTTCTTTCAATTTTTTATGTCGTAATGTTACCTTTGCGAATTTTTGCATAACTTTTTGTTTTATTTATGTTAAAATTAAGGTTTTACGTAGAACCTTAATTTTAACATAAAATGTTTTATATTATAGGGTTTTACTTCTTATTTTTGTTTAATTTTTTACCTTTTTCTTTTTCCCAATGTTCAATCCTGCAAGTGTCATTACAATACTTTTGCTTATGATGTCGTAAATCATATTCTTTTTGGCAATGTTCGCAAACCCTTATATTATTACGATTTTCGTTATTACGATTTTCGTTATTACGATTTTCGTTACGATTTTCGTTATTACGATTTTCGTTACGATTTTCGTTATTACGATTTTCGTTACGATTTTCGTTATTAAATCCGATTCGTTTTCTTATAGGTTTACCATTTACATTAAAATTATTACCGTTTGCATTAAAATTATTACCGTTCACATTAATATTTTTATCTTCATCATTATTACAATCTTCTGTTTTATTATCATTTTCGGTATCTTGTGATTCTTTATTTGTATCCGATTCGTTAATAAGATTCGTATTTTGTTCTAATAAATTATTTTTTTTATCAATATCATTTTTTGCAAACTCGGCGGTACTCCTGTAATCGTAATATTCCAACCATGCCAAAACGATAAATAAAAGTAGGTCAAAAACAATCGTTATATATTTCGCATAAGTTGCATTTGAAACATTTGAAACATTATATTGATTTTCAATTTGTTTATTTTGCTCCTTTGCTTTGGTTTCTTTTTCATTTTTTAGGAGTTGTAATGCCCCGATTTGTTCCAACAAATTGTTATAATTAGATTGACCTTGTGCCGTTAATTTGCCGTTCCAGACCTGCGTTTTTTGTACCTTTTCTAATTCTTTTTGAAACAAATTAATTTGTTTGGTTTCAAAATCGGATGCGCTATCTATCACAATCAAAGTAGGCTTGACCGCAAAGTTTTTAACCGTTGCGTCTGTACCATGCCAAACCAACAAACAAGACACCAATAATAAAATAAAAGTAATTGTAATTTGAGCATACCCCATTCTTTGAAACTGCAAATAATCTTTGATTGCGGGTGCAAAGGATAAACGCTTTCCAATCTCAATACCAATCACACATATAACAGATAATGTATATGCTACTGGAATCGGCATTTTTAAAGATAGAAGATTTACGGCACAAAGGAGCGAAGCGCAAACCGTTAGAATGTGGATGAAGTACGAAAAACCAACAGCAAAATATCTTGCCGTTTTGAATTTTTCGATATACGGTTTTAGCTCATACTTACGCTGTAACCGTACTGCGTCCCGAGACGACGCAAACGCATGAAATTTTTTTTCAAAAATATCATCCGTTGGGAAATTAATTTTTTCCATCTTTGCAAAATTATTTATTTACATTTTTTTGTCCTTATAACGCCGCAATGTTATGAGGATTTTTTTTATATAATGTCAAAAAAATAGAGATACAACCCTTTTTTATTAACATTGCAAAGATACAAAATTTAAAGTAACCTCCAAAGTTTTTACCCAAAAAAAAGACGTAAAGAATTGATTTTTAACAAATTAATTATTGTTTTTTATGTTTATACTGTCACATTTTACATATTACAGTTTCTAAGGATCAAATCTTAGCAGTGCCGATTTCTGCGGCGACCAGTTATGCGTACAAAGTTTTGAATACAGGGTCTTTGAGCACCAAAGGGATGGATGTTGTCTTGGGTTTGAACCCGATTCAATTGGAAAATGGTTTCCGTTGGGATGTGAATTTCAATTTTACGACTTGGAAAACGACCATTGAAAGTTTGGCAGAAGGTTTAAAAACACAATTTGTAGGCGGTTTCAATATTTTGATGTCGGTTCAAAACATTGTAGGTTCGGAATACGGTCAATTATATGGTGGTGCGTTCATGCGGACGAATGATGCTTCAGGTACTAAATTCGATGCGGCATTGCCTTACAATCCAACAGGCAAATTAGTGATTGACGATAATGCAGCAAGTCCGAATTACGGCAGACCGAAAGTGCATCCCGGTAATGTGAATGTGGGTAATCCGAATCCAGATTATTTATTGGGCATTACGAATAGTTTGTCCTTCAAAGGCATTACAATTTCCGCGTTGCTTGATATTCGGAAAGGTGGTGAAATGTGGAATGGCACTTGAGGCACCTTACAAAATTTTGGAATGGCGGCTTCGACCGAAAATAGAGGAACAAGCACCGTTTTTGAAGGCGTAAAAGCGAGTGACGGCACAGCAAATACAATTCCAACGGTATTGAACCAAAGTTGGTACACGGGTTTAGGGAGTGGTTTTGGGGCGGTACAGTCTCAATTCATTGAAAATTCAGGTTTTGTGCGGTTGCGGACGTTGAATATTACGTACCGTTTTGAACCGAAATGGATTCAAAAAGCTAAATTATCGGATTTGACGATAGGCGTTATCGGGCGGAACCTTTGGTTGAAAACCGATTACACAGGCGTTGACCCTGAAACCAGTTTGCTTGGCGCACGCAATGCTCAAGGGATTGATTTTTACAACATGCCAAATACCTCCAGTTGGGCTATTAACTTTGGCGTTAAGTTCTAAACGATGAATGAATTAAGTAATGATGAATGATGAATGATAAATGATGAATTCATTGATTATCAATTAATTATAAAATTCATCATTCATAATTCATCATTAAACAATAATTTTAAAATCGAAAAAAATCATGTTTATTAAAAATATAAAACCATTCGGATTAGCCTTATTAACGACTTTTTTCGTAGGCTTCAATTCCTGTCAAAGCTATTTTGGCGATGTCAATATAGACCCAAATGTACCTTTAGATGCTTCTCCCGCTGCCTTATTGGGCGCGTCTGAAATGCGTTTAGTTTATACGGCGGGCGGTGAATTATCGCGTTTTTCGTCCATTTTGACCCAACAAGTGGATGGAGCAGCTCGTCAGTTTGATATTTACAGAACTTATGGGATTCTTCCGGGAGATATCAATCCGCTTTGGAACAGCCTTTATGCAGGAATTTTGGCAGACCTCCAAGTGTTGCAAACCAAAGCAGATGCTAATAATTATAATGTGTATGGAGGCATCTGCCGTGCCTTGCAAGCCCATACTTTGATGCTGATTGCCGACTATTTTGGGGACGCGCCTTATTCCGATGCTTTCAAGGTGGATAACGCGATCCAACCCAAGTACGACACGCAAGCTCAACTTTATACCACAATCTTCAATTTATTGAACGACGCACGTACCAAATTAGCCGCAAGTCCTGGACTTTTAGTGCCGGGTGGGAAAGACTTTATTTATGGGGGTTCGGCGGCGAAATGGACGCTATATTGTAATGTTTTATCGGCACGAGCTTATTTGCATTTGGGTAAGTTAGACCCTGCGAATTATTCAAAAGCATTGGCAGAATTAGCAAAAGGTAGTTTTAGTTCCAGTGCGGACGATGCGCGGATAACATTTGCAGGCGGTGGCGCAGGAGTTGGGGACGCTCCGTGGGCGCAATTCAATTCGCAACGGGCAGGAGACATCGCTCCAAGTAAAAGTCATAAAACCCTTTTAACCACATTAAACGACCCACGCGTAGCGACTTACAACGTAGCAATGAACGGTTTACACCCTATTTTCACGCCCACACAAGCCGTTGGGATTTTGACCTTTACGGAACAAAAATTCCTTGAAGCGGAATGTTATTTGAAATTGGCGACACCCGATACCGCAAAAGCAAGAATTTCGATGTTAGCAGGGATTCAATCGTCGTTTACGGAGGCGAAAGTTGCCACACCTGCGACGGCTTATGACACGTATGTTAAACAAACTGCCGTCAATCCACAAGGCGCACCTGTCACTTTGCAAGGCGTGATGACTCAAAAATATTTAGCTTTATACACGGATCCAGAAGTATTCACCGATTGGCGCAGAACGGGTTTCCCTGTTTTGACACCAACAGCAGGGAATGCAATTCCGCGACGTTTAGTTTATCCGCAATCGGAATTAGATTTGAATGGCAACACGCCTAAAAATGGGACATTATTCAGTCGTGTGGGTTGGGATATTCAATAAAAGAAGGACACGATTTATTATATATTTTTAAAACCTATAGCCATGTAGAACTCAGTGTTTTATGTGGCTATTTGGTAAATAAAATGATTATTTATAGATAAACGGATTATCGTAATATAAAGGTCGTCGGGGTTTCAACCCCGACGACCTTGTAAACGCAAACGCGTATGACTTTTATAGAATTAGTGTCTTATACAGGCACCTTTGTATTTGCGATTACGGGCGCACTCAAAGCCCGCCGACATCAAATGGATATTTTTGGAGCATCGTTATTAGCCTTTGTGACGGCTTATGGAGGTGGTACGATTCGGGATATATTAATCGGAATTCGCCCATTAAGTTGGCTGAATGATTATACGGCACTACTCTTAGTTATTTTGGCAGTTGCACTTGTTTTTATATTTAATCGCAAAGTTTTGAAATTACAACGCATGATTTTTATTACTGATGCGATTGGTTTAGGACTTTTCACTGTTTTGGGGATTCACAAGTGCGTTCAAGCGCATATTAACAGTGGTTATTCGGTTATTTTGGGTACAATAGGAGCTTCTTTTGGCGGTCTGATAGCGGATGTTTTAAGCAATACCGTTCCTGATTTGTTAAAGAAAGGCGAATTGTATGCAACGGCTTGTTTGATAGGCGGCACGATTCAAATTTTATTAGAAAAAAAGGGCGTTAATGATAAAATGACCATGGCAATTTGTATCTTTATGGTCGTGAGCATTCGGATTTTGTCCAAGTGGAAACGAATTTCGTTGCCCGAAATCTAAAATTAGCCACGAATTACACGAATTTTCACCGTGAAATGTTCCTAATTCGTGTAAATTCGTGTAATTCGTGGCTAATTTACAAATTTGTTATACTAAAAAATTACAAAAATTTTTAAATTGATAATGAAAAACAACATCCTACTCATTCTAATCACGCTAACCCAAATGGCACAGGGGCAAAACACGGCAATCCATGTTGCCGCCGCCAAAATAGAACTTAAAGTCATCGAATGGCGGCACGACATTCACCAAAATCCCGAATTAGGCAATCGGGAAGTGCGCACGGCGGCGTTGATTGCCAAACATTTACAATCTTTGGGAATGGAGGTGAAAACAGGCGTTGCCAAAACAGGTGTCATCGGCATTTTGAAAGGCGGTAAAGCGGGTCCAGTGGTCGCCCTTCGCGCCGATATGGACGCATTACCCGTCATTGAACGCACAAATGTGTCATTTGCGTCCAAAGTCAAGACCACTTATAATGGTCGAGAAGTGGGTGTGATGCACGCTTGTGGTCACGATTGTCATGTTTCGATTTTGATGGGCGTTGCAGAAATCTTAGCGGGCATGAAAAAAGAATTAAAAGGCACGGTCAAATTCATTTTCCAACCTGCCGAAGAAGGCGTACCCGAAGGAGAAGAGGGTGGAGCCTTACAAATGGTGAAAGAAGGGGTTTTAGAAAATCCAAAAGTGGATGTGATTTTTGGGTTGCACATGCACCCGTGTATTGAAGTGGGGAAAGTAGGGTATCGTCCGAAAAGTTTTTTGGCAAGTGGGGCGGGTTTGAAGATTGTCGTCAAAGGCAAACAGGCACATGGCGCACAACCTTGGCATTCTGTGGATCCGATTGTGACGGCAGCACAAATCATCAATAGTTTACAAACCATTTTAAGTCGCAATGTAGATATTACGAAAAATCCTGCTATCGTCACGATTGGCTCGATTCACGGGGGCAATCGCGGCAACATCATTCCCGAAGAAGTGGAAATGATAGGGACGGTTCGTGCGTTCAGCGATTCGGATGAGAAATTAATTCATGCACGCATTCGTCAAATCGTCGAAAAAACAGCAGAAGCCGCTGGCGCAACGGCAAAAATAGAATTGCCTTACACCACTTATTATCCCGTGACGTATAATGACCCCGATTTAACGGCTTTAATGATTCCTTCGCTTCAAAAATCAGCAGGGATTGCGAATGTTTTTTTATCGGATGTTGCGAGTGGTTCTGAAGATTTTTCGTATTACGCACAAAAAGTGCCCGGATTATTTTTATGGTTGGGCGGTATGTCCAAAGATAAAGTGAGTACAAATTGTGCGCCGCATCATACGCCTGATTTTTCGATAGATGATTCCGCGTTTAAAACGGGCATGGTGACTTTATCGAATTTGGTTTTGGATTATATGGAGATGAAACAAAAATAAGGAGCAGTTTCGGTTTTGGAACGCCAATTTCCTATAAGGAATTGGACAAAATTATAATTGAACGTGAGTTCGATAGAAGAAATCCGTTTTCCCGCATATTTCGCGGATTGCCTCGCAGATTTTCGCAGATTTTTTATTTTTCCATCAGCAATCCGCGAAAATCTGCGAAGCAATCCCCGAAATATGCGGGAAAAATCGTTTCGTCCTATCAAACTCACGTTAACTAAAACATTTCTACAACTATTTCTGATTTTTCAGCTGATACTTTCCCCAATCTCGAATGACTCTAATTACGGGAATCAACGATTGTCCAAACGGTGTCAATTTGTATTCAACACGCGGGGGCACTTCGGCAAATATAGTGCGTTCTATAATGCCGTCTGTTTCTAATTCTCTTAATTGATTCACCAGCATTTGTTTACTGATAAAGGGGCTTTCCTTTTTTAAAAGGCTAAAACGATTCCAACCTTTGCTGATTCCAAAAATGATAAGTACCTTCCATTTTCCACCCACAAGGTTCAAAAAATGAACCACACCACATTCGTGAGGGTTAAAATCTTTATTTTTTCGTACAATTTCCATTAGTCTATAATTTTATACTATGCCCGTTTTTATGGACTACTCTTTTTTTGGGAACAAAATTAATAGTTTTGTACTGTCAATCCGAAAAAATAAAATTA
>JBDKKX010000215.1:0-8791 GCA_039795795.1 Bacteroidota bacterium
TTATATTTTATATGAAAAAATAAATTAAAAACAATGATGATATTTTATCAATAATTAAAAAAAATATAATAATATTTTTGTTTTGATTATGAAAGCCTGTACTGAGTGATAAACAAGGCTATTTGTAATCCAGCCCTATTTATGGCTAAAACGCAAACAAATGAAAATAATTTACAATTTGTGACATAGTATATTTTGTAGAGCGAGGCTTTGGAACACTCGTTTAAACGAAATCAGGTGCTTAGATACTCTAAACTTTTTTATTATACAATCAACTTTACTATGAACTGGTTAAACAGAAAAATTCCTGCTTTGACAGCGGGTCTTGGTATCATTCTTATCGCTGTTATCGGCTGCCACAAGGAAGACGCTCAAACTATAACAGACGAGTTGAGGGTGAGTGCTGGGAATAACTTGTATTTCAATCCATTGAATGTTCAACTTTTCGATGCGAAAGACGAGAGCAGTTACCCAGACAATGCGACGATTACGGTGGTGGGCGAAGACAAAAGTAAGATTTTATCCGTGCTTGGCGACCGTACCATTCCTATTAAAAATGGGATTATTGAGTTGGGGGTGAAACGTCATACGGAGGCGGATGAGTTGGATTTCGGACTTGTGATTGATGCGCCAGGGTACGTGAAAACCTTTAAATCTTACCATTTGACGTGCAAAAAAACGACACAAGATGAGATTCGCATGTTCAAATTGTCGGATTTACCGAGTGGGGTAGAGGCAATTGATGCCACCGCTACCTTAAATGCACAAGAACAAATGACGGGCGATGTGGTTTTAACGGCTGGAAGTGACTTGTCCGTTACTTTTAAAGCAGGTACCGTTTTCAGAGGAGCCCTTCGTCAAATTTTGTCTGGGGATGTCAAAATGAGTTTAGTACGCTTTGACGCAACACAAGAAGTGCCAATGGATGGTTATCCCATGGGCTTATCGCACGATAACGCGACAGGTCAACGGGGTGAAAATTTGGGCGAAGGGGTTTTCACACCCTTTGGTTTTTACAACTTGCAAGTCACGGTGGGTGGTGTAGAAGCAAAATATGTTTCCACTCCGATTGATATTACAATGCGTATCCCAACCGAAATCAAACGCGGTTTGTCGGATGATGCAGCCGTTTCAGCGCGTGCAGGCAATGGGTTGGATTATTGGAGTTTGAATGAAGCTTCTTATGAGTGGCACAAAGAAGGGACTACATCCGTGATACCGACGGCTGCGGGTACTTTGCAAGTGCGTTTTAAACAAACGCATTTATCTTATTGGGCAGTTCAAGACCGTCGCGGGGACAGAACTTGTTTGAATCCTGGATTTAGAGCGAATTATACGCCGACTCCCGATGCAGATGCCAGTGAAACGCCTTGTTTCCGCATGAAAGTACGGAATGCGAACAACCCACACATGACATTAGGGGCTACTTATGTGAATTTATCGACGAATCCATCTGTGGATTTGCGCCGTATGGTGCGCCGCACGAATCAAAAAGTGACTTTAGATTTTTATGATAATCAAGGGGGTACCCTTTTAAGCCGAGTAGAGCGTGTGATGTCTTGTGGTCGTCCGACGGTGGATTTGAACGAGTTGCGCGGCAAGCGGAACGAGGGCGGTTATATCAATTTCAATATTAATATGAATGCGATTTGCCGCAATGGTACACAAGTGACGAATTTCAGACCTTCTGCCTCCATTTATGCAGCAGAAGTAAATGCTTCTGGAAAATTGGTGTATCACTATATCGGCACGATGGTAGATGGCAAAATGAGCACTTGCTTATTGAAAAAAGGCGTTCCTTATGTATTCAAAGTGGTTCGGGGACCGTTATCGGCTACGACCATTGATTTAGGTTCACCGAGTATTACATTCCCAGTGGTGGATGCAAAATGTACGTTGCCGTTTAAAAACCCAGCTTGGGGTTTAAACCAAGAGGTAACGGCTTTCCCAACCGCCCTTAATACCTATTTATTATCTTTACCAGATTTTGAAGCACCTGCTTATTTGTGCAACAAATGGTTTCAATATTTTAGGTAATTAACCCAATTTGTGTAGGGCGTTGAATCCGAATATCAAGGTGTTACACAAATTGCATAGTTGTTTGTTTTTTTCTCTTTTTTTTGGAACTTGGCTAAACCGTTATGCCTATGTTCATGTATTTTTTTTTATTTTTCACCCAAACAGAAAAATAAAAAAAAATATATGAATTAGCATAACGGTTTTTTGCGTTGGAGTAAGCTCAGAATAAATACTTTATTTAAGGTATTTGAAGCATATAAAATTCGCAAAATCAACTTTTTTTGTACTTAAAATTTTTATATGTGATAAGTTTTTTTATTAAAAAAGCAATTATTTGAAAAATAAAAATTCATTAGATTGTTTGCTAATCTGTAAAAACCCCCATACTTTTGTTGCAGAAAATGCGCAGATAAAACAATTATGCGTTTTCATGGAACTAAAATAAAAAATTACATTACGTATCAGATTAGATTCTTGAACTTAGAACTCAAAGAACGGACTAAATGAACTTGCAACCTTTTGAATGATTAGCCAGAATTCCTTTATGACGATTTTAGATGACATCTTGATTCGATAGGATTTGTGCATATTGTTTGTAATTTTCTCATTTATTTTTTTTGATTTGCTCATCCATTACCTTGATTTTCATTGGTATTTGTATGATTAATATTCTTATGTAAATAAAAATATCAATTAATGATTAAATTTAATTTAAAAATAATAATAATAATATTTATTTTAAATATTTTGAGCTTTATCTCCATGGGTACCGCTCAATCCAAAGGGACTCCTGCGCTTCAATCGCCGAATGCCCCCGCTTGGAGTCTTGGGATTGGCGTAGGCGTGACATCGCTTCCGAGCGTACAATTGACCTATCGCCTGCAAGACAAGATAGCGATACGGGGCGAATATGATTATATGGGTTACAATTACGGGGGATTGCCTTTGCAAATCAAAGGCGCGAAAGCTGCTTTAGATATTGAAATGCGGTTGAGTCGCTTTGTCCTTTTGGCGCATTATACGCCTTTTGAGGCTAAAAGGATTGGTTTTACCGCAGGCATCGCGGTTTTTCCGTCCAAAACGGTGACAGGTACGCTGCATTTAGCCGATACTTTGGTCTTTGGGGAAGCAATTGTCACCCCAGATGTCTTAGGGACAGGTCAGTTGAAATTGGGTTATGCGACTGCTTTTGCGCCGTATTTAGGTTTTACGATAGGTCGTCCGATACCTGCACATCAGCAAAGTTTGCGATTAGACATCGGCGCGTATTATGGAGGCAAGTTTGCGGTGAAAGCGTTGAAGATTGATTCTAATGTATTTTTAAAAGAAAATGAATCGAATGCGTCCGTTTTGGAGCGTAATTTCAATCGATTGCCTTCGTATTATCGGATGATACCCGATGTGAAATTGGCTTGGACAATTGCTATAAACCGTTGATAATAGAATCAAACCTTTGGAAGGTTTGAAACCTTCCAAAGGTTGTCGTATTCAAAGGTTATCTATTTTTTATTAACAAACTTATACCCCAATATTTTGTATGGAAATAACACTTCAAACGCCATTATTGGCAACCGCTATCGGGCTTACTTTGATTACGTTGCTCTACTGCACGGAATCGGAGGAAACCGACGCGGATAATCCTAAAATTTCTAACTATAATCTTAATTTTACCATGAATTGGTTAACCAGAAAGATGCCTGTTGTTGTAGCGGCACTCGGAATTGTGTTGATTGCTGTTATCAGTTGTAACAAGCAAGACAACGAAGTGATTACCGAGGATTTAAAAGTCGAAACGACGAATGCCTTGTACTCGGATGTATTAACATTGCTCCTTTACAACGCCGCAGATGAAACCACTTTTCCTCCAGATGATGCAAAAATCACGGTGTTTGGTAAGGACAAACATCGGATTCTTTCCATTACGGGTGAAAAAACGTTGACCATCAGAGATGGTGTGATTGAGGCGGGTGTGGCATCGCAATATGCCCCAAGTGCTTCAAAGCCTTTAGAATTCGGTATTTTAATTCAAGCACCGGGTTATTTGGATGTGTATCGCAATTTCAGAGCGACCAGTACGACGAATCCTTTGTATGAAGCAATTGGCATGTATCAAATTAGCAACTTGCCTCAAGCGGTTCAATATGGTACGAATCAAGTGGGTTTGAACTCGCGCGGCGAAGTGAATCAAGATGTTACCTTGAGTTCGACGGGTGTGGGTGCTGCATCGTTTTTAGTCAAATCGGGTACAAAATTGTACGACGCAAACGGAAAACAATTGAAGGGCGGCGTACTTAAAATGAGTGTTTTCCGTTTCGACGCAACGCAAGAAATTGCAATGGATGGTTTATCGGGTGGCATGCCTTATGTGAATGCGACGGATAAAAAAGGGAACGATTTAGGGAATGGTTCTTTTACGCCTTTCAACTTTTTTGATGTGTCGATGACGGTCAATGGCGTAGCGGTGAAAAAATTGTCTGAACCGATGGAAGCCTCTGTTTTAGTGCCGACGACCATTAAACGGACGGTCAATAGTTTGAATGGCTCGGCTAATCCAGTGAAAACGGGAGATAAATTAGGCGTTTGGAGTCTAAACCGCGAAACGCAACAATGGGTTTTTGAACAATTGTCCACAGTTACAGGTTCGGGACGCGGGTCTCGTGCGGTTTATAAGCAGCACCATTTGTCTTTGTGGGCAATTGCAGACCCATCCAGCCGTGCTTTGTATGAGTGGTTAGAAGATGGGAGTCATGGGGACGCGCCTTCAAAAGTATCTTGTTCCAAAGCGGGTGTGCGCATTCAATCCAATTTGCCTGCCTTGACGGAGGAAACGGCGGATGAAGATTTGTATGTCAAAGTGCGCAATGCGAATAATCCTTGGATGACGATAGGTTCGTTTTACAGCAGTTTGGCGAATGGCACTTCTATTGATTTGTCTTACATGCTCGGCGGCTCGAACCAATCGGTGGTATGGGATATTTATGATGGCGACGGCGGCGATAATTTGCACCATACGGGTACGATTTTGCCTTGCAGCAACCCTTATTTGAATTTGACAAACCGTATCACACGGGCACCATTAGCGCGTCGGGTCAAATTTAGAATGAATGTTGCGTTTGCGTGCGCAGGTCGGGGCAATGGTTTAGCGATTCGTCCGAATGCAAATGTCTTCATTCAAGAAGCGGGCAAACGACCAAGAAAATTGGGTCGATTGAGAAATGGTATTTCTTCGTCTTTCCGCGTGAAAGAAGAAACGGCTTATAATTTTAGCATTCGGTCAGGTCATCTTTCGGCGAGCAGTGCGCAATTGGGTTTCCCTGCGATTAAATTCCCTGTGGATAGATCGCCTTGTACCTTGCGTTTTAGAAATCCAGTTTGGGGCTTAGATCAAAGTGTGACGGCAGCTTATAATAATGCTCAAAATGCGTATATTATGAATGCTAATTTTGCAGCACCGGCTGCATTGTGTGACAAATGGTTTAATCGTTAAGAGCGGTGCTTTTGAATTAGGATTAAATAGGATTTTTTTGGGATTAAATGGGATTGATTTTTTGGGATTTTTGGGATTGATTTTTTCAAAAATCCAAAAAATCCCGAAAAATCAATCCCATTTAATCCCAAAAAAATCCCATTGAATCCTAATTCTAAGGTGTCCGTTTTTTCCAAAAATTCCATTCCCGATAGATTTCGGGCAATTTTTTAAAAACAGCATACGATTTTAAATAATCCGTTATCGGAATGGCGGGATAACCATATAATTTCACGCCATCTCCCCAATTCGTGGTTACGCCACTTTGTCCTTGCATCTGGACATTATCGCCAATCGTCAAATGTCCTCCAATGCCCACTTGTCCGCCAATGCGACAATTTTTGCCGATTTTAGTACTTCCTGCAATGCCTGTTTGCGCTGCAATCACCGTATTTTCACCGATTTCCACATTATGCGCAATTTGAATAAGATTATCCAATTTCACGCCGCGCCGAATCAAGGTTGATCCAATCGAACCCCTATCAATCGTCGTATTCGCGCCGACTTCCACATCGTCTTGCAAAATGACATTGCCTAAATGATGAATTTTTTTATACGAACCATCGGCTTGTGGCGCGAAACCGAAGCCATCACTGCCAATCACCGCGCCTGCATGCAGGATGCAACGAGGACCAATCACTGAATTCGGATAAATTTTGACCCCATTATGCAAAGTAACAGCATCACTAATTTGCGTATTTTTGCCAATAAAGGCTTGTGCTGCAATCTTGCAATGCGCCCCAATCACAACGCCTTCTTCAATCACCACGAAGTCGCCAATAGAAACATTCGCGCCCATTTTAACGGACGGATGAATGCTGGAATGCGTTGAAATGACTCCTTTTTGAGTAGAATCCTCGTTTTTTCCAAACTTTTCGAGCAAAAACGCCAAAGATTCATACACATTATCCACACGGATAAGGGTAGGGGAGAGGGGCTTTAACGGTTTAAAATCGCGGCTCACCAAGAGGATGGAAGCCCGCGTCGTATAAGCAAAAGATTCATATTGAGGATTGCCCAGAAAACAAATCATGCCTTTTTCGCCTGTTTCAATCTTGCCAGGACGGGTTACACACACCGAGTCATCGCCTTCAACAGTACCATTCAGCAACTGGGCAAGGTTTTTAGCGGAAATTTGCATATTTAAATCAGTTAAAAGAAAGGTTTGAATTCGAGAATTCAATGTTTTTTTGCCACGAATTACACGAATTTTCACAAATAATTCGTGTAAATTCGTGCAAATTCGTGTAATTCGTGGCAAAAAAACATTGAATCCTCTTTCAGACAATACATTATTTAACAAAATATAAGGTTTTATCAATATAATCAATGATAAAACTGAAATTTTTAAAGAAATTATAACCTAAAAACCCGCGTATCGAAGTGCCAGATGCCTCATTGAACGCAGGAAAATAACCTTCATTTGTGATTTGTACATTTTTAACCTTCCGTTCGCCGACTTGAATCGAATCGACTTGCGCCAAAGGGGGTAAATTCGGATTCACAACCGCCGTTTTAGGCAATCCAATTTCGTGCGCCAAGTCCGCACAAACCGTCGTAATGGACACGCCGGTATGCAAAGCAAAATCAAAAGGTCCTTTTCCATTAATACTTACAGGAATGATAATCAATGGTTTATCATTGCTCGCCAAGCGAAAAGGAACTGGATATTTCAATTTTGCAGGCGCGGTATCGAACACCAATAATTGAGTATTGAAATTTACATTAATACAAGCGTCCTTAAAATAATTATAACCCAAGGTGCCATCCACTTTTACACCCACCGTTTTGCTCAGTGTCGCCATCTCAATAATACCTACTTCCAAATCGTCTTTTAGATATTGACCGACGGTTACTTTATTCATTTTGCCGAACGCAATTGGAACAGCGTTGCCGAATGCTTCTGCATTTTTAGTAATATCTGGTGTGATAGCATGGTCTTTTGCGAGCGCAGGGCTGATGTACGAAACACTCGCGCCTGTATCTAAAATGAATTTATAAATGCCTTTGCCGTTGATTTTCACGGGCAGCACGACTAATGGTAAAAAACCAGGAGCCGTTTGAAAACGTGCATCTCCCCTCATAGATAGTTGATTGTTAGGGTATTATAGATTGGGTTTAAAAAAATTGAACGATTTGCGTTTTGGAAAATGAGGTGTAATTAGGATACAGATTTTTGCGACCCTTAGCTTGTCATTCCGTAGGAATCGGGCGTTTCCTACGGAATGACAAGCTCCAATTATACCCTAATTTTCCAAATGCGGCGCAATTTAAACCTTGTTTCTCAAACAAACAAATAACCTGCAAATAACTTGCTACAACGCCCCCATTTAAAACAAATTGGGGTGAATCGTCTATAGATTAAATTCTTTTAAAAGGCTGTCTGTCAATACTTTATAAACGTTTTGTTGGGATATGGGCAATTTTTTTAGATACGTTAAATGTTGTCGAATCGTATTGAAATCGCCTCGTTTTGCGGGACCCGTTTGCATGGCATGTGGCGATGCGTGTTGTATTTTAAGAACCGTTTCTTCCAACAAAGGCAGCACGATTTCAAAAGGCAAATCTTCCAATTTCAATACATTTTGGGTGATTTGAAACAGATGATTGGTAAAATTATTCACCAAAACGCCCGCAATATGCAGGGCAATGCGTTTTTCATCCAATAATTCATATACTTTTGGACTCATATAAGCTGCAATGGTTTTCAAAAAAGCGACACCATCGGGTTGATTTGCATTGACAAAAATCGGAATTTGTTCAAAATCGGGTTCGCGCCCAACCGTGAAACTTTGAAAGGGATATAATGAACCAAATTGTTTGAAAAAAGGTTTGAAAACCGTTGAAGGGGTTGTCCCTGCGGTGTGCACGACCCAAGTTTCAGGTGCGATAATCGTCGAAAACGTTTCTGCAACCATAGGAATTGCCGCGTCAGATACTGCAACAATACACACACGCGTTTCTTGTAACCAGTCAGACGGTTTTGAAATTGTTTTTGTTGAAACAATTTGTGCTAAATTTTGTGCTGCTGCCGCATTGCGCCCATAAATTTGGTCGATTGGAATGCCTTTTTGATGCAATCGTTTTGCCAAATGATGTGCGACATTGCCTGTGCCAATAATTGAAATCATCAGTTAGATTTAAATGATGGGATGTTGGAATTAGGATTAAATGGGATTTTTTTGGGATTAAATGGGATTGATTTTTTTGGATGGATAGGATTTTCAACTAAAAATCCTATCCATC
>JBDKKX010000216.1:0-8725 GCA_039795795.1 Bacteroidota bacterium
TCTTGCGAAAATTAGAACCTTTGAGACCTTCTGTGACTTGTGGGATACGATTACAGAATTTATACTACTTAATTTCTTATTTTTAAAGCAATTACGCATTAATTATTTACCAACTCAGTAGAATAGATTAAATGTTTACAGATGCGGTTTCAATGATTTCGATTTCAGAAAAAGCATTCAATGTTATTCAAGAATATTTTCTTTTTGAAACAATCAGTACATCGAACGGCATTCAAAATTATTAATAGTTTTTTTATATAAGACATAATCATGTATTCTTCCGTTGAAGAATCTAAACTTACAGTACAATCCCTTCTTGTTGTCGTTGTATTTGCCAATCGGCTGAGCCTACAGTATAATAACTTGTTCTTTGACTTTCAGCATCATATATTTTAATTTTAGTTCCTACTTTAACAGTCTTCTCAATATAGCGATTTACAGGAATAGTGTGTTCTTCATTATTCCAACACTCTAACCAAACCGTGATATTTGCATAATCGTTTCTATTAATCATTTTTACTGTTGTTAGAAGCCCCCCTGAAACATCAGGTCTACACCCAGTAGGTATATAATTGTTATTGTTATTTACTGTTTTTTTCTCCTTCTTCTCAGAACGAGAAAAAAACAAATAAAGAATTAAAACGGGTATTCCTATTATTGGTACTACTAATACTAACATGCCAATTCCTCCCAATGCAATTACTCTATCCATAATTTAAATTTTAAATATAAATTTATAATTCTTTACTTTTTCCAAAAAATGAGAAGTTTTATATTGATTTCGTTAAGCCATTTACACATCTGTTTTTTAATTGTTAATAACTAGTTTTAAACGACCTTTGCACGACATATTTGCCCTCAACTACTTCCATATTAGTGCGTTTTGTAACATTCCTGTTCAACTTTATTCGTACAAATCCAACTTGACCACTACGAAAATCCACAATTCTTCTACAACTCCCTAATTGAAAAAGAGTTCAATATTATGTATATATAAAATATTGTTGCGAACGATGGCACTGACGCAGCTCCCCGCAGTCGAGCCTTTGCGTTGGGGTTTGCGGGGAGTTGCCGCGCAGTGCTTTGTTCGCAACAGTATTTTTAAATATTATTCCCTCTCAAGCTCCAAATAGGCACTCTCCTTTTTCGCAAGATTTTCACCCAACTCAATCCCTCGCTTCAACATTCCGAAAAAGACAAAAGAGTTCCATTCGATACAAAGAGGTTTCTAAAATAGGAATAATCCGTTTTTTACAATTTAAAATCATCCAATTTTTGAATGGAGACGCGCCCATCTATATTTTTAAAATCATCCCAATCGTCGGTGACCAGTTCCGCATCCAAATATCTTGCGGTTGCTAAAATAATCGCATCGGGCAACTTAATTTTTTTAGCCCTGCTTTTCCGATAGACAATCACTTGTTTGGCAATTGCAGGGTTCACATCCACAATTTCCAAATTTTCAAATAATTCATCGACCAAATCTTTTTCTTCTTGTCGCGTGAAGAGGTGACCGTACACTTCCATAAACGAAATGATAGAAGTGTAAAAGAAATCATAGGAAGATAATAACTGAGGAATATCAATCTGCCGTTTGGAGGCGAAAATGATTACATTGGTATCTAAAAGGGCTTTATTCCCACTCATCTCTTAGTTTTTTTTGCCAAGTTAAAGGATTTTCAATGCTTTCAAACATTTTTAAATGTTGCATTTTCTCGAAAACGCGCAATAAACGTTCTCGTTGTGTGCGCGGCGGCTCAGGCTCGACCAGCACAATGATACGCACAAAGGCATTTTGATACTTTTCAAACTGCTTCGGTAAACGGATCATGCCTTGCTCAATTTGGGTTGAAAATTCTAATGCATTCATTGAACGATCTTTTTAAAAATCAAAGGAACGGATTTGAAAACAAAGATACGGATTTTAAACGAATTTCAAAAGGCAATTCACAAAAAAAGGAGTGTTGCAGGACATATTTGCCCTGAATTTCGTTTTCGAGGATTAAATTTTGTAATTTTCTTTGCCCCAAATTCTATTCGTACAAATCCAGTCTTTCCACCGCTCAAACCTTAAAGTGACCACAATTCCCCAATGGAAAGCCCACTAATATTTATTTATATATAAAATATTGTTGCGAACGATGGCACTGACGCAGCCCCTCGCAGTCGAGCCTTTGCGTTGGGTTTTGCGAGGGGTTGCCGCGCAGTGCTTTGTTGTTAACAGTATTTTTAAATATTTATTACGGACCGTACTTCGCACAAATACTCCTCCTTTCCACCACTTTTGCCCCATCGAAACACCTCTTTTAAACGTAGAAATAAGTTTTAGCAAAGGTACTTTTTAGGGTTCAATCCTGCAACTTTTTTTTATATTTTTTTTTAATTACTTATAAAAATTTAAAAATCAATCTTTTACAAGATTCTTGTTCTTTTTAACGGGAGCACGATGCCCGTCAACCCGTTTTTGGACGCATTGACGGGAACCCGCTTCGGAGTTAATATCTTCCTTTTTTCGCATTTTCGTGGAGGGTCAACAATTGCAAATTGTCCAAAACGGTCAATCCGCCATGGAATCGGGATACAATATGGTCCACCCGAAAATGGGCTCTATTTTTACTTTTGAAATGGGGCGACATTTCACTGAAATAAAAACCATCGCTATCTGTAAATTTTTGAAAGACTTTATCCCTTAAATCTCGTTCGTAGGCAGGATTGACGGCATAAATTTCACCCATGTCCATTTTTTCATACGCTCGAATTTCCTTTTCTTCGACGGGCTTAACGGGTTTGGATTGATACAACTCGGGTTCAATCAATTTTTCCATCGCCAAGTTAATTTCGCGCCTCAAATTTAATTTATCATAATTGAAGAACGTTTGCCAAGCCGTTTCGCTATCCTCCCAACAGCGATCGATAAATGCTTTTTCTTGAGCGCGATTCATCCCTTTCTCGTGCATTTCGGTTGCCAATCGATCTACATCATACTTTTCGCGGTCGCTGAACAGCAAATACGCAGGGACGGCTCCTTGAATCGTATAATATTTAAGCAAATTTTTGATATCGTCTCGTCGGTACGCAGGATATTTCGCTACGCCTTGAAAAAAGGTCTTTTCCAATTCTTCCGCATAATGCTCCGCATAAAATTGAACATAATCACTGCCGATTCCTTCCACAAAAGCGGGTAATTGTTGCATCAACGTTTGGTAAGCCGATTCAAAATTGTCATAAACTAAGATTTCGCAAACGCGTTCCATGGCTTCGTCGGGCTGGGACGGCTCTAAAAAACGAAATTGATAAATGCCTTTTGGAATCCGTTGAATAAAATCCAGCCGTTCAATTTCTTTTTTAGCGGCAGAATCAATAATACGGTCGGCTAAAATGGCAAATTCCTCCATTTTGCTAATCGCCACTAATCGCAACAATTGTTTTTTACTTTCTTTTACGTTATCGTTAAAATCAATCGTCTCATCAATGACCAGTTTTTCAGGATTGGCCCATGCAAATTTATCTTGCCAGTCATCCATAAAACTGACAATATAGGCTTCTGCCGTTCCGCCCGCTTTGGGACCTCTTAACCCGCGCCCAATCATTTGAGTCATTAAAATCGTTGAAATCGTTGGGCGGGTCAAAAAAACGGATTGAACATTGGGAACGTCCGTTCCCTCCGTCAAAATATTGACATTAATCAAGACTTCCAATTCTCCCTTTCGGAATTGTTCAATTTTAGCCCCATTTTCTTTGGTGAACTGGGAAGAACTTCCGGTAGCCGCATCCGTCACCGATGCAATCACAAACGCCGATTTCACTTTTTTCGCTTGAAAAAGGGCGTGAAGCGCAATGGCATTATCTTGATTTAAGGCAAAAACAAGCGTTTGCTTGTATTTTTCCTTATTTTGAACATACCGATCCACGATGAGGTGATTTCGGACACTATTGTTAGCAATATTCGTTGCAATCTCTTTCCCAATGCTCCCGATATCCAAGTGATTGATGCGTTCAATGTCTTCGGGACTCAATTCTTCCATAAAATTTTGACCTGTTGCCGCTTCCTCGAAAACAGGCATGGATAAAATGCCGAGTCGAATGAGGGTTGTGAGGTCAATTTTATAAACAATATCGTCTGGAAAAATTTTGTGCAACAATCCTCGCTCGTTTTCCGCCGTTCGGGTTGGAGTGGCCGTTAACCCTAAAAGGGCAAATTTAGAAACACTCCCTTGAATCTTTTCGATTAATTTACGATAGGTCGTTGCGGTGGCGTGATGGGCTTCGTCAATCACTAAAAACACTTCATCCACCCCTTTTTCAAACCAAATTCGATTCAAGTGTTCAAAACCATAACTCAAACTATCTTTGCTGGCAATCACTAATTGGTCACTTTCGCGGATATTGACCGCTTTATCGTGAATCCCTGAAACCATCCGATAATTGAAACTTTCAATCGTGGCAAAAATGTCTTTATAGGCTAATTTATCCACAAAGGTATTTTTGGCTTGTTCCAATAATTCATGTCGGTGCGCAATCCACAAGACTTTTTTCTTCTTGTCCAAAATATTTTGCGCAATCCATAAAGCGGCGGTTAACGTTTTGCCTCCCCCTGTCGGTAACACCAAAAGCCCCGCAAAAGGGTTTTTCTGTGATTTGATAATTTTTTCTTGCAACTTTTCAAAGGCTTCCGTTTGGTGTTCATACGGTTTGAGACGACTTTCGAAGGGTGAAATTCGAATCGTTCCCGCGTAACCCACTTTGGCACTGAGGTTGCTTTCTAAAACACTCGCTTCCAGACTGGGTGTTGAAACGGCACTTTGCTTAAACACAATAAAATAGCCTTTGGGCAGTTCGGACAGCGAGGGGGCGGGACGCAACGAATTTTGCAACCGATCTGGAAGCCAAAGCGTGATGTGTTTTGCCTTGAATCCCCGTTCTAACTCTAAAAGCGAGGCAAAATGCCGTCGTTCCGGCATGCCAATCCGTTGAAAAAAGGTTGCATACGTTCTTTGAGTGGAGTTATCCTTACTTTTTTGAATCTCCGCGAGAATTTCGCGGATAAAATCGTCGTACTTATTCATTGTTGAGTTTTCAAACCATTCCAGAACGAAAGGGATTTCCCTTTATCCGTTGCTTCTTTAAATTAATTGTTTATAGAATATGTTTCTTCTAATGAAGTTCCATTTTTGAAGTCATGTAGGACTTATTTGCTCCGAATTTCAATTCGGATGGGTGAATTTTTGTACCATTCCTGCCTCTAATTCTATTCGTACAAATCGAACTGTACCACTCCAAAAATTTCCAATTCTTCACAACTTTCTAATTGAAAGGGAGTTCAATATTATGTATATATAAAATATTGTTAACAACACTGGCACTGACGCATTGCCCCGCAGTCGAGCCTTTGCGTTGGGTTTTGCGGGGCATTGGCGGCAGTGCTTTTGTTCTTGACAGTTTTTTTAATATTATTATTTACCCAACGGCAAATAACATTCTAACTTTTTGTTTTCTGCTTTTTCTTCTGTAATTTTCTTTCAATTTCTTTTTTGATTTTCGATGCTTCTTTTATATGTTCATTGCTATCATTGATATACACTTCTCTGTAAATTTTTAATGCTTTTTCAATATGATACTTTGCTTTTTCAAACTTGCCAAGATCTCTGTTTCCTAATGCTATTGACATATTGGCTTCACCCAATAGATGATGAGGGTATTGTAATCGCTTTTCATAAATTTCTAATGACATTTTTGAAAATTTAATGACATTTTCAAATTTACCTAAAAACCCACTATTATTTGCCATATTTTTATAAATATTTGCAATACTTGTACTTTCATCAAGGTGCAATTTAAGAAATACATTCAAGGATTTTTTAAAAAATGTCATGTTTTTTTCAAAAATTTTATTACATTCTTTCTGTCGCGCTTCGTAATTTTTATGAGCTAAAAAATGAACATTTGTATTAATACTTTTCGTTAATCCAATTGCAGCTTTATTCAATATTTGTCTTGCTTTTTCTTCATAAAGCATTCCTAAATTAGAATAACATTGCCCTAAATGTGATTCATTAATTAATGGATAATTGTCACAATATTTTTTTGCAATCAAAGTATGTTTTAATCCATTTTTCCAATCTTTCATCATCAAATAAGTTGTCATAATATTATTATGACACACAGGAAGATTGGGATGGCTCTCTCCTAAAACAGTTTCACATATCTCAATTGCTTTTTTTCCATACTCAATTGCAATATCAAACTCTTCAAAATGTTGATGTACCATTTTGAGTAAATTATATATGTTACTGGCTTCAAGTGTTTTATGAATCTGAAATTTTTCTATGATTTCTAGGCCTTTATACGCATATTGTTTTGCGTCATCCATTTTATTTATCTCAAGTCTGTTCAATATATAACCAGCTCGTTCATATATTTTTAATGCTATAAGTGCCATGTCTTTATCTTCTATTTCTGCATTTTCTATTTCTTCTACTAATTTTTTCTGATACGTATACGCTTCTTGATACTTAGTAAAATTAGTTAATGCCGTAGCCATTAGCTCCACTGTTAAAAGATATGGTATATAATCTTTACTTGCTTTTTTAGGTGCTTGCTTCACCCTATTGCTCAATATTGTTTCAGCATTTTTAGCTAATTCTGTACATGTAGCAAATTGAGATACAACACTGCATAAATGTCCCGTATAAATACACAAAGAGTGAATCTTTAAATGGTTTGTATGTGAAAATCTATGGATAAAAGCTAAACTTAAATTAATGAGAATATTATAATCTTCACTTATAGCTATTCCATTGTCAGTAATGGTATCCGTTAGATTTTGAATTATTGGCAAAAAATTATCTATCTTGAAATGATTTGCTTCTTTATTTCTTATTACTTCTGCGATAACTGTATGAATAGAATAAGCCTTTGCTTCTCGATGAAATTGTAACCAACCACTCGTACTTAGATTTTTAAGGCATCTGCTTATAGTATCTTCATTGATATCTTCGTTTCTGTTCTTTGAATATAATTTTGAAACAATAGATTTTTGTATCTTTTCTTGTGGAAAGAGAGAAAAAAGCCTTAAAACTGCAATACTTAAACTATCAAGTTTAGAGATAGAAAATATTGTATCTAAATATGACAATGTATTCACATGATTTATTTTCTTTCCAGCATGTTCTAAATAAAAATCAGCATTGTCCGTTATTGAAAGTCCATTAATTTTTAGTTTTTTTTCAAGTTCTTCAAATTCCCAGTCCAAAAATGCTGCAGTTTTTGCTAACATTTCTACTGTCAGCGTATGACGACCAACAGAATAGACTAAACTTTTGATTTGCTCTTCTGAGCAATTTCTTGTATAATGATTTTGGAATAATTTTACTGCATCATCAATATGAAGAAAATCAATTTCCTTTACGACACAATTAGGGATAACACACCGTGAGGTGAACATCACTAACCATTTCTCGGAAAGTACATAAATTTTATTTAGAATGAAATCATGAAGTATTTTATCCTCACCTTCATCTATGCCATCATCAACATTATCTATTATCATTAATGATGGAAAAGTGCCATATTTATAAATTAATTCAATTACAAATTCTGCGATAAGCTGTTTGGATTTATTTTCATTTTGCAAATCCATCACTTTTTCTTTTAATCGGAGCGCATCTAACAAAGTATCTGACGTAAACGCATCATACAAACTCCGTGACGCGTTTAACCAAAGTAATTTGTTATATTTATTTGAATATCTATGATAAACTTCTCGCGCAATAAGTGTTTTTCCTATACCTCCAAGTCCATTTATCAGTAAAACATTTTTTCGTTCGTTAAGCAGGGTTGCAATTTCCAAAATGGTATTCTCTCTCCCAACAATAAAATTGGGCTTAGACAGTGGCATAACCCACTCCTTAATTTTAGCAATACTATCGTCCCAAAAATTAGCTATTTTGGAAGAAATATTATATATTTTTTCGGCATTTTGGTTCATTTCCATTCATTATGAGAAATTAGCGGTTGTAATACTTTCGATATTATAAATTTTTTCAGCATTTTGTATCACTTGAACATTTTTTGCTTTAGAGTTTACTAAACTTGCTAAATGCTGGTTTTTTTCAATTTTGTCCGCCAATAATTTGATAAAGTTTTGTTCTTCTACTGGTTGAAGTTCTTTTGATTCAACTTTCTCTATAATTTGTTTTTCATCATCAGTAATGAAATAACTTTTGATTACTGACCAAAAATCTTCGCCAGCTTTTTCAACGCCTTTTTCAACAGCTTTGCCTATAAGCGGCTGCGCAATTTGATATGCTAAAGTTGCTATACTTAAAAAATCCATATTTTAGATTATATTTTATTAGATTAATTAATAATATTTTTTATTTTTACCCGAAATTGACTTTTGCAGCACGTACTTGTTCAATTGACGAACTTGTAGTAGACATATTTGCCCAATTTCGATGCTCATGTATAAATTTTGCAATATACCTGCCCCAAACTTTATTCGTACAAATCCAACCTTTCTACCACAAAAACACACAACTTTACCACAGTTCCTTGATTGAAAGTCAGTTCATATTTATTTATATATAAAAAATTGTCAACGATCGCACTGACGCAACTCCCCGCAGTCGAGCCTTCGTGCGGTGGGGTTTGCGGGGAGTTGGCGGCAGTGCTTTGTTGTCAACCGTTTTTTCAAATATTTATTTATCTCCCGAATTGAAAACCG
>JBDKKX010000217.1:0-8707 GCA_039795795.1 Bacteroidota bacterium
AATGATGAATGATGAATGATGAATGGATGATTTTTTTATAAATGATTGATTATTAAATATTTATATCATTCATAAATTCATCATTCATCATTCATCATTTATCATTCATCATTCATCATTCCAAAATTTGAAATTGTATTATGGAAATCATAAATGCGGTAGGGCGCAGAAAAGCTGCTGTTGCGCGGGTTTTCCTCAAAAAAGGCGAAGGTAAAATCACGGTCAACGGCAAAGATTATCGGGAATATTTCCCGCAAACGCACGTTCAAGGCGCAGTAACCGACCCGACGGAGACGGTGGGCGTTGCAACGGCGTATGATATTGTGGTGAATGTCACGGGCGGCGGCTTCAAAGGGCAAGCGGAAGCCGTTCGGATGGGCATTTCTCGGATTCTCGTGAAAATCAACGAAGAATTCCGTAAACCATTGAAAGACAAGAAGTTCCTTACGCGGGACCCGCGTGCGGTGGAACGGAAGAAATTTGGTAAACCTAAAGCACGGAAGAGCTTCCAGTTCTCTAAACGTTAATTTGGGATTATTAAAAGGTTGGTTTTTTATCTTTTGGAACGCGTTTCGGCAACTTTTTGAGTTTCCAAAGCGCGCTTTCCAAACAAATTCTATCAAAAATAATGGAAAAACCGTCGTATAATGAGTTGTTGGATGCGGGAGTACACTTCGGGCATCAACGTAGAAAATGGAATCCGAAAATGTTGCCGTACATCTTTACGGAACATAAAGGGATTCACTTGATTGACTTGAATCGCACGAGCGAATGCTTGGAAAGAGCAGGTTTGGCGATGCGTCAAATCGCTAAAAGTGGTCGTAAAGTGTTGTTCGTGGCAACGAAAAAGCAATCTCGGGAATTGGTGAAAGCGGCTGCGTTGAGTGTCGGCATGCCGTTTGTAACTGACCGTTGGTTGGGTGGCATGATGACTAATTTTCAAACGGTGCGTAAATCGGTCAAAACGATGAACGAAATCGACCGTAAATTGTCGGACGAGAACAATACGAGCATTAACAAAAAGGAAAAGCTCACGATGGGACGCGAGCGCGATAAAATTGAAAAAGTATTGGGCGGGATTGCGAATATGACGCGCTTGCCTGCTGCGGTTTTCATCGTCGATATCGGACATGAACATTTGGCGTTGGCGGAAGCGAAACGCTTGGGTTTGAGAACGTTCGGTATGGTGGATACGAATTGCGACCCGAATACGGTGGATTTCCCGATTCCTGCGAATGATGATGCGTCTAAATCGGTGGGCGTTATCACCAATTACTTGATTGGTTGCTTGCGCGAAGGCTTGGACGAGCGCAATAAAGGCAAGGAAAATAAAGAAGGCGCGAGAGGTTAATCTAAAAAACTTTTCGACGGATAACACCTGTCAGGTTTGGAAAACCTGACAGGTGTTTATAAAAAATTGATTTTCAATCATTTATCATTATCCCAATTATGGCTGTTGCTATTTCTGATATTAAACAATTGCGCGACATGACGGGTGCGGGCATGGGCGATTGCAAAAAAGCCCTTGAAGCATCTGGCGGCGATATGGAAGGTGCAATTGATTTTTTGCGCAAATTAGGACAAAAATTGTCTGTTAAACGCGCAGACCGTGAAGCGAAAGAAGGCGTAGTTATCGCTTTGAATTCAAGCAATCGGAATAAAGGTATTGTTCTTAAATTGAGTTGCGAAACGGATTTTGTCGCGAAAACAGACCGTTTTATTGGTTTAGCTCAATCTTTTGCGGAAATCGCGCTTAAAAAAACGCCTGCGTCTTTGGAGGATTTGTTAAAATTGGCTTATGACGCGGATTTGACTATTGGTCAAAAAATCCAAGAGCAAACGGGCGTTATGGGCGAAAAAGTGGATTTGTCGAACTACGAATGCATCGTCACCGAAGGCGGTAAAGGTCAAGTGATTCCGTACATTCACGCGGGTTATCGGGCGGGTGTGCTGGTCGCGTTGAACTTGGAAGGCACGGATTTGATTGAAGGCGGCAAAAATGTGGCAATGCAAGTGGCGGCGATGAAGCCTGTGGCAGTAGATAAAGACGGTGTTCCGACCGAAATGATTGCGCGTGAAATCGAAATCGGCAAAGAACAAGCGCGGGCAGAAGGCAAACCTGAAGCAATGGTGGATAAAATTGCGATGGGTAAATTGAATCGTTTTTACAAAGATAGCACCTTGTTGAATCAAGAATACGTTAAGGATAAAACATTTACAGTTGCAACTTATTTGCAAAGTATTAAGAAAGGATTGACCGTAACGGCATTTAAACATATTGCATTAGGTTAAAAAAAATACAAAAAAGGAGTGAATTGGTAACGATTCACTCCTTTTTTGTTTGTAAGTTTGCGGCGATTTCGGATTCGGTAAAGCGCGATGCAATTGGAACGCAGAAGACACGGATTTTGGCGGATGAGCGCGGATTTATTTTGAATTCACGCGCTGAATCCCAATAAAAATAAAAAAATCCGCGCTCATCCGCCAAAATCTGTGTCCTCCGCGTTCCAATTCGGAACATTATAAATTCAAAATCTGTTCATTTTAAGCTAAAAACCAATGGCACACCTCAAATATAAACGCATTTTGCTCAAATTGAGTGGGGAATCCCTCATGGGCAATCAAAAATTTGGCATCACGCCCGAAATGTTACAACATTATGCCTTGCAAATCAAAGAATTAGTGGATTTGGGCATTGAAGTCGCAGTCGTGATTGGCGGCGGTAACATTTATCGCGGCATTCAAGCAGAAAAATCGGGGATTGAACGCGTTCAAGGCGATTATATGGGCATGTTGGCGACGGTTATCAATGGGATGGCGTTGCAAAGCGCGCTTGAAGCGGTTAAAGTGGATACGCGCTTGATTTCAGCTATCGAAATGAAGGAAATTGCAGAACCGTACATTCGGCGGCGCGCAACGCGGCATTTGGAAAAAGGTCGAGTCATTATATTTGTGGCGGGGACGGGCAGCCCGTATTTCACGACGGATTCGGCGGCGGCTTTGCGGGCGAATGAAATTAATGCAGATGTGATTTTGAAAGGGACGCGGGTGGACGGCGTTTACACGGCAGACCCCGAAAAAGATCCGACGGCGAAAAAATTTGATAAAGTAACGTTTACGAAAGTGATTGCAATGGGTTTGAATGTGATGGATATGACGGCTTTCACGCTCTGCCAAGAGAATAACTTGCCAATCATTGTTTTCGACATTAATAAAAAAGATAATTTAATTAAAATCGTTCAAGGCGAGCGTATTGGAACGCTTGTGGAAGGTTAATTTGAATTCAGCATTACACCTGTCAGGTTTTCAAAACCTGACAGGTGTAATGCTGAATTCCAAAAAAAAATATCAGCATGGCAAACATCACCGACTTAGAAAACATTGCGCAGCAAGTGCGCCGCGACATCGTGCGCATGGTCAATCAAGCCAATTCAGGACATCCGGGCGGTTCACTGGGTTGCGCTGATTTTTTGACCGCGCTTTATTTTGAAATCATGCAGCACCAAACCAAATTTAATATGGCTGGTGCAGGGGAGGACATGTTTTTTCTATCGAATGGACATATTTCACCCGTTTGGTACAGCGTTTTGGCGCGTTCGGGCTACTTTCCCGTATCGGAATTGGCGACTTTTCGCAAATTGAATTCGCGTTTGCAAGGGCATCCGACCACACATGAAGGACTTCCTGGAGTCCGAATTGCATCGGGTTCTTTGGGACAAGGCTTGTCTGTTGCGATTGGCGCGGCGTTGGCGAAAAAAATGGATGGCGATAACAGTACCGTTTACGCTTTGACGGGCGATGGCGAATTGCAAGAAGGGCAAATTTGGGAAGCCGCGATGTTCGCGCCGCACCATAAATTAGATAATTTATTGGTCACGGTCGATTGGAATGGGCAACAAATTGATGGTTCTAATGAGCAAGTTTTGTCTTTGGGCGATTTGAAGGGCAAATGGAAAACTTTTGGTTGGGATGTTTTAGAGATTAAAGATGGAAATAGTATGACTCAATTGGTTTCGGGCATGAAAAAGGCGAAAAACCGTTTGGGTAAGGGCAAACCGGTGGTCGTTTTGATGCGTACGCAGATGGGCGCGGGGGTAGATTTTATGATGGGTAGCCACAAATGGCATGGTATCGCGCCGAATGCCGCGCAAACGGCGGCGGCTATGACACAATTAAAAGAGACTTTAGGCGATTTTTAATGAAGGAAGGAATGAGTCATTTTTGCTTTGGAAAATTAGGATACGAATAGATGTACGGATTCCACAGATTTCACGGATGGGTACGGATTTTTTCTTGTCCTTCCGTAGGAATCTGAGTTTCCTACGGAAGGACAAGAAAAAAATCCGTACGAATCTGTGAAATCCGTAGAATCCGTACATCTATTCGCACCGTAATTTCCTAAAATCCAAATGACTGATTGCTCATAAAACAAACCCAATACATACTCACGCTCATGAAGATTACTCCTTTCAAATCTGCATATCCCAACCTCGAAAAAATAACAACTCCTGCCTTTTTTTTTGAACGCGTTAAATACGACTTCACCCAACAAAAAAAAGCGGGCTTTTTTAAAACAAACCTCAAACCTGCGTTTTTTGTCTATCAAATCACGCGGTCATTGCGCACGTTCACGGGTCTGCTCGCGGGTGCGGACGTGGAAGATTATTTGAATAATCACATCAAAAAGCATGAAAGAACCGTCGTTGGAGGCGAATCTAAACAAAATAATTTGTTAGCGGAGCGCGGCGCAGCCGTAAAACCCATTTTGCTGACTTACACGCCTGTTTTAGAGATTGCGGAATTTCTAACAGAATATGCACGCGCCTCAGAACCACTTTTCTCTTTAAAATTGTCTGAGGAAGAACATGTTTTTTGGGCAATTACCGACCCACCAAAAGTGCTTTTAATCCAAAAATTGTTTCAAGAAAAAGTGCCCAATGCGTATATTGCCGATGGACATCATCGGGCTCATACGTATGCACACGCGTACTTGAATTTGAAGAAAAATGTTTTAAATCATCCTTCTGAAAAAATGTTTTGCGCCTTTTTTCCATCGGATGAATTGATTATCAATGCTTTCCATCGCGTAGTCACTTGTGAAAAGAGTTTAGATAATGTTGAATTTTGGAATAAATTGTTAGAAATTGCGACCATACAATTCATTGGCAAATCTAAAATGCCGACTCGTAAACATGATTTAACGATGTTTACAGCAGGTCGTTGGGTTTATTTGCGCTGGCGCAAACAAACATTAATGCAGTTTAAAAAAGAATATCCAAATAAAGTATTGTTAGACGTGCATATTTTGAATGAAAAAGTGTTAAAACCGTTGCTCGGTATTAAAAATGTGCGGACTGATAAGCGTTTAACTTATGTGGACGGAACGCAATCGAATGTCGATTTGGAAAAAGAATGTCCCCCTTATGGTGCCGTTTTTTGTATGTACCCTGTCGATTTCAAAGATTTGAAACGCGTTTCGGATACGGATGGCATTATGCCGCCGAAATCCACTTTTTTTGAACCGCGTATGAAAAATGGATTAATTGTATATGATTTTATTTAAATAATATGTTGATAAAGACACGCGGCATCGTTTTTCGCCACCTCAAATATTCGGAAACGAGCGTTATCACCGATATTTTCACGGAAGAAGCGGGTTTAATCACGTTTTTGGTCAGTGGGGTGCGCACGCCGAAGGCGAAAATATCGGCAAATTTATTACAAGTATGTTCGTTGGTGGAGCTTGTGGCGTATCACCAACCCGAAAAATCCATCAATCGGCTCAAAGAAATTCAAGCAGGTTATATTTATTCAAGCCTGCCGTTCGACGTGCATAAAAGTTCGATTGGGATTTTCATGCTCGAAGTGGCGCGCCGCGCTATCCGCGAACAAGAAGCCAATCCACCCCTTTTTCAATTTTTATGGGCTATTTTTACGTTTTTGGACAGCGAAAAATCGGCTTATGCCAATCTGCATTTAAGTTTTTTAGCACATTTGACCTATTATTTAGGCTTTATGCCGACCGATGATGCGGGTAAAAGCGGCATTGTGTTCGATATGAAAGAAGGGATTTTTATCGAAAATGGTGGAAATCAATATATTATGTCTCCACAAATGACTCATATCTTTCGAGGCTTATTGCAATACGATTGGCGCGAAAGTTACCGAATTAGCGGCTTGACCCGCGAAACGCGCCGATGGATGCTCCAAGATTTATTGACTTTTTACCGACTCCAAATTGATAATTTCCCAGAAATCCAATCTTTAAAAATTTATCAGGAAATATTTGATTAAATAGCCGTAAAATAATATATTTGTAAAAAAATATTTATTATGGAGATTGCATTTTGGATGATGGGGCTTTCCTCTCTGATTGTTGCGATTTTGGTGCGTGTGTTCCCGCCAAAAGGCATCAATGGTTTATATGGTTATCGCACGCCTTCGTCCATGAAGGATGAAGCCAGTTGGAAAAAAGCGAATGATTACAATGCAAAATACTTGTTAATCATTGCAATCGGTATGTTAATTTTTCAAATATTATTGAGTTCAGTTTGGGGCATCTCGGTCAAAACCAGTTTAATTACCGCTTTTGTTTGGTTTGGCGCACTGATTTTTATGATAAGCTGGATTGAAAAACAACTCAAAAAATGAGGCTCTTCCGCGTTTTCAGCGCAAAATCAAATACTTGTCCTATATCAGTTGGTAAAATAAACTTGCGTCAAGTTTGAAACTTGACGCAAGTTGTGCTCGAATTTATTTTTTCAACTCATTTAGGAAAGGTATACACCAATCTTTATGCTCCTTTTTTGATAGTCAATTCGATTTGTCCACAATGGTGCGCATTGTGGTTCAGAATCAATGCAAAACCTTGTAATGGCGTTCTCTCCCCAAAAACAGTGGTTTTAGGCTTATGCCAATCCGCTTCGGGAAACGTTTTGAGGACATTTGCCAAGATTTCTTGACCTGTTTTTATCATTTGTTGGGTTTCCGCAAGGTCGTAAACCCGTCCATCATCGTTCGGAACGCGAAGTGTGAACGGTTTGCCATAAGATAAGCCCGTTGTGGTTCCAAAAAACATCTGCGGAATCAAAATCTGCGCTTCCGCAATGTGGCGCATGTAAAAACCAGCACTGCCTGCCGCTTTGTGAATGTGAAAACCACTATTTTCAGCCGTCATTTTGGCTAATACACCATTGACTTTCGCGATATTCATCTCCAACATGGGCGTTAAAACCGATTGTATCATTTTTTTTTGAATTTAAGTTTTTAAAAAATAAAGCGCAAAAGTAATAAAAAAATTATTACGCGACAAAAAAGATGTAGAGCGAATGGGAACGCGGAGGACACGGATTTTACAGATTTGCACGGATTTTTGGGGGATGTTTCAAAAGTGGGTTCCAAATTAGGATGCGAATGGGAACACGGAGGACGCGGATTGGACGGATTTACAGGGATGTTTCATTTTTAGGTTCCACTTTGGAATCCATTGGGATACGAATGGATGTACGGATTTCACCGATTCGTACGGATTTTTTTTTGTTTTTTTGCTTGGGTTTCGAGCAGGAATTCCAAAAAAAATCCGTACCAATCGGTGAAATCCGTGAAATCCGTACATCCGTTCGTATCCCCATTTGTAACCTACTTTTCGCACGGAATGAAACATCCCGATTTACACGGATTTTTTTTTGAATTTATGCTGGATTCTCAGCATAAATTCAAAAAAAAATCCGTGTAAATCCGTCCAATCCGCGTCCTCCGTGTTCCCATTCGTATCGTAATTTTTAATTTTTAGCCGCCGTAACAGGAAAACAAATCGTTGGACAACTGACCACAGGGTTGGCTAAATAGGGAAAATCTTGTGTAATCATCCCGCCCGCAGGCACTGTCACCGTCGAAGGATCGGTGTAACCCGCCCGCAAAGTCACGCCTGAAGCATTCACAGGATTCACCGTCGCAGCACCTGGACGACCTTGCGCTTCATAATGCCCCGAAGCATCTGTCGATTTCGTCGTCGAACTGCCGCCAGCAAAAGTAATCGTGACATTCACATTAGAATAAGGCGTATCTGTACCCGCATCATAAACGCCATTATTATTAACGTCTTTGTAAATTCTTCCCTGCACCCAACCGTCACATTTCGCCGTCGATAAGTCCGAACTACTGTTTTGAACTCGAATGGTCATGTGGTCATCGAAATTCGCAACCCCATTCCGCACGACATAAATCCGATATTCGCCTTGTCCATGATTCCCATCGCCGACCTCATTATCCGTTGCCGACACTGTGACCGATGTACCCGCATTAAAATTTGTTAAATTCCAATCCGTTGGCGAAGTAGGGTCATTCGCACCCGCCGCCGTGTAGGTAAACGAAACTTGTGACCAATCCACCTCAGAAGGCGCACCACCCGCTTTGATATGCACATAATCTCGAATATTAAACGTTTCTCCATAACGAAGATTCAAATTATAAGTGCAATATTCCACTTCGGGATGTACAACGGCAGCCTTTTCTGGAGTGGATAAACACAAAATGGTGTGCACAATGCTCCATGGTAAGAAAATAGACCAAAAATGATTCATTGTAAATTAGGGCTTTTAAAAAAAAGTTCTCAGTACGTGACAAAAATATTTTTCGACACAGATTGAACAGATTCCACGAGATTTTCACAGATTTTTTTTGATTTCAAGCATTAAAAATCAAAAAA
>JBDKKX010000218.1:0-8666 GCA_039795795.1 Bacteroidota bacterium
AAATCTATGTCTCCTATGTTTCTATGTGTTCCAACATTTGCACGCATTATTTGTAAAAAATAGTGTAATTTGTGGCAAAATCTTTTGTATGATAAAACCAATCTTATTCAGTCTTTTTAATTTTGTAAGTTTTGTATTTTCAATGCTTTCGGCACAATCTCCGCTTGAAAATACAATTCAATTCTTTGCGAATGACCCAATGATTCGACATGGGCAACTGGGCGTTTGCGTCGCGGACGCAGCAACAGGACAACTCCTTGCGTCACATAATGCACAAATGACGCTGATGCCCGCTTCCAATATGAAAATCGTCACGACGGCTGCTGCCCTCCAACTTTTGGGCAAAAATTATCGTTTCAAAACGGAATTGCAATACGACGGAACGTTAAAAGACAGCATTTTAACAGGCAATATTTACATCAAAGGTTATGGCGACCCGACTTTGGGCAGTCCTGAAATGATGGATAGTGTCCAAAGTTTTAGTAGTATTTTAGATGTCTTTGCATTGAAAATCAAAGACTTAGGTATAAAAAAAATCATAGGTAAAATTGTAGGCGATGGCACTGCCTTCGCGCCTGACACTGCTGAACCGACTTGGTTATATGAAGATTTAGCAAACTATTATGCGGCAGGTGCAAATGGTTTAAATTTACATGAAAATCTATATTATCTTCGGCTTTATCCCGCGATGACTGAAAATATGAAACCTTCGATCCTCAGCGTTACACCCGATGTTCCGGGTTTGCAATTAGTCAACGATGCCCTTTCCAAGCTAAAAGTTGAAGAAGACCCCTATTTAGTAGGCATCCCTTATTCCAATCAAGTATCTATAAAAGGCGGAATATCAATGAGTTCGGCAGATATGACGATTAAAGGCGCGGTGCCTGACCCACCCTATTTTGCCGCTTGGCAATTGCATCGCCGTTTGAAATGGATGAATATTGACATTACCGATTCCGTTGCCAATCAATTACAACTTAAATTAGATACTTCGACGAAACGAACCGTTTTTTATACGCATTATTCGCCGACTTTGGCGAAAATCGTCGTGCCTGCCAATCAAGAAAGTATTAATTTGTATTGCGAAGCCATGATGAAAGCGATTGCTTTTGAAAAAACAGGGATGGGTTCTACTGAAAATGGAACTAAATTGATTCTGCAATTTTGGCGCGAAAAAGGCATTGATATAGATGGATTATTAATGATGGATGGCAGTGGTTTGTCGCCTCGAAATGGGATTACCCCTTTGCAACTTGTCACTATTTTGCGTACTATCAAAAAAGATTCATTAATTTTTCCTACTATATTTGAATCGTTCCCAAGAGCAGGCGAATCGGGTACGATGCGCAATATGATGAAAAAAACAGATGCAATTGGTCGTTTAAGAGCGAAAAGTGGTACCCTGACACGAGTGAAATGTTATTCAGGATACGTTACGACGTTATCGGGTAAGCAAGTCGTTTTTTCTGCAATGACCAATAATTTCACAGGCACTCAGCGCGAAATTCGCAAAAAATTAGAACAATTGATGATAGAAATTTGCAGGCTTTAAATAAAACAAACAATTAAAAAAAAGCAGGAATTAAGGACAAAAATACATCCTTAATTCCTACTTTTCCTTCATTCCTAATTCAATGATTATCAATTATTTAACACACTTTTTAGTTTTCTGAACGATTCCTTTGTGCAGCAAAACGACTTGTTCATCCGTCAATTTTTCCACAGGCGGCAAGGCTTCCCACGAAATCCCAAAAAGTTCGGACATAGATTGTTCGGGCGCATTTTCCCATTCGATAACGTATTCCATCGGCGTATTTGCGGCGGGATGATCGGGATACAATAAGGAATAATTAATCGGTTCAGGCAAATTTTGTTTGGCTTTTTCAAAATCGGCTAATAATTGCCCAATGTACTTCTGCATAGTGGTTATTTTTAAAATGAAATAAAATGGTTCCTAACACCGCCGCAAAAATACATCTTTTCTCGAAATACCCCAATTTAATTATAGATTTTCGATGTAACTGTCTCAAAAGAAAAAATCACAAAATATGATTCGGTTGGGATACGAATGGATGTACGTATTGAACCGATTTCACAGATTTGAACGGATTTTTTTTATTTTTTGCTGGAAACAAAGCATTGGGGTTTAAAAAAATCCGTACGAATCCGTGAAATCGGTTCAATCCGTACATCCATTCGTATCCCAACCGAATAATATTGGGTTTAAAAATTAAATTTTACCCTTTTGAGACAGCCACATCTGCAAAATGAATTTAAAATAGATACTGCGCTGCTAACACTTTTATATGTTGCAAAATATTTATAATTTCGCGCAATTCATCTGCTTTAACCGCTTGATAAGGCTTACTTTGCGCGTATTCAACGCCGTCCAACACCACAAAATACCAATCTTTACCGATGATATACGTGCCAAATACAGGACGATGTTGTTCATCATTCGTTTTTGCGGTGAACATTGCTGCCAATAACTGTCCTAAAGGATCTGCATCGCCCATTTTCGTCCGTTTGTACTCGTGGATGAAAAAAAAAGGCACTCGCGGCACTTGCTTACCCGTCGCTAACAACCAATCCACAGTCCCACTTAATTCCCAATTGCCGACTGTTGTTTTCAAAACCCTTTCTGCAAAAGGTTGATACTGAGGGGTTTCGTAATAATTGACGAAACTTAATAGGGGTGCAATAAAGTTTAATTTCAATTCTTCTTCATTCCAATCTTGATGATGCGAAGCCAAAAGTCCGCGCAATCGTTCCAAAAATTGCAATTGTGAAGCATCTATTCGGAGGTTTATGCCTTGCAGCCACTGTTCCAAAAGCGGTAATTGTAAGGCGCGTTGTAATCCGAAGGCATCTTCTATTTCTTCCCAAAGCCAATTTTCAAATGATTTTTTCATTCTTATTGAAATTTACAAGGTAACTCGGGCAAAAATAAGGATAAAAAAGATACTCTTTTAAATGCCTACGAATTTTTCAAAAAAAAAACATCGATTTTGTGGTTTAACGCTATATTTGCGCTTTGAAGGGAAATAGCCCATTTTAAAATTATGAAAATTTCTTATAATCAGTTAAAAACGTATATTGAGATTGACGAAACGCCCGAATTCATTGCGGAAATCTTGACCGATTTAGGGCTCGAAATCGAAGGCACAGAAACCGTCGGGGGTATCCAAGGGAATTTGCAAGGGGTGGTGGTCGGCAAAGTCGTCGAATGCCAAAAACATCCCGACGCGGATAAATTGTCGTTGACCAAAGTGGATATTGGTCAAAATAAGCTTTTGCAAATCGTTTGTGGCGCGCCGAATGTCCGCACAGGACAAAAAGTGGCGGTCGCAACGATTGGCACAACGCTTTATTTTTCTAATGGCGATACGGTCAAAATAAAAAGTGGTAAAATTCGCGGTCACGTCTCCGAAGGCATGATTTGCGCGGAAGATGAACTCGGGATTGGTACGGATCATAATGGTATCATCATTTTGGACGAGCATACACCCGTTGGAAAACCCGCGATTGAAGTGTTTAAAATCGAACAAGATAGCGTTTTTGAAATCGGTTTAACCCCGAATCGCTCGGATGCAACTTGTCATTTGGGCGTTGCGAAGGATTTGGCGGCGCGTTTGGCAGTGCATCATCAGTATAAAAAAGGCGTGAAATTGCCCGATGTTTCGGCGTTCCAAGTCGATAATTTATCGCTGACGTTGCCTGTAACGGTCGAAAATGCGATAGGCTGTCCGCGTTATTCGGGCGTGAGCATCGCGGGCGTGACCGTTCAAGAGTCGCCCGATTGGTTGAAACAGTTTTTGGCAAAAATTGGGGTGCGCAGTATTAATAATATTGTGGATGTGACGAATTTTGTATTGCACGAATTGGGGCAACCGTTGCACGCATTCGATTTTGATGCGATTCAAGGACGGGCGATTTTGGTTAAAACTTTGCCTGAGGGCAGTATTTTTAAGACATTAGATGACATTGACCGCAAATTAACGTCAGAAGATTTGATGATTTGCGACGGCGAAAGTAACGGGATGTGTCTTGCGGGCGTGTTTGGCGGCAGCAAATCGGGCGTGAAGGCAACAACGCAAAATATTTTTTTAGAAGCCGCGCATTTCAACGGAAAAATGTTGCGCCGCACGGGGACGCGACATGGTTTGCATACCGACGCTAAAAAAATATTTGAAAAAGGCAGTGACCCGAATATAACGGTTTTTGCGTTGAAACGGGCGGCTTTATTGATTACGGCATTGGCAGGCGGCGTTATCGCATCAGAAATAATTGATATTTATCCAACGCCGATTGAATCAAAACGGATTTTAGTTCGTTTTGAGCAGATTGAATCTTTAATTGGGCTGAAAATTCATAAAAAAGATTTGAAAAAAATCTTTAAAGCGTTGGAAATGCCGATTTTAGAAGAAGATGAAGACGGTTATTTAGTGAGCGTACCGACGAATAAAGCGGATGTTTTGCGGGAAGCGGATGTGATAGAAGAAATTTTGCGGGTTTATGGTTTTAATCATGTGCCGATGCCTGCGGGCATGAAAATGACTCCTGCAACTACTGAAAATCCAGACCCATATCGCCTGCAACAAAGGGTTGCAGATGCGTTAGCGGCGCAGGGTTTTAATGAAATGATGGCGTTATCTTTGTCTAAATCCAAATATTATGCGGATAATCAGTTGTTCAACCCAACAGAATTGGTTTTTATCCACAATACAGGCAATATCGATTTAGACATCATGCGTCCGACGATGTTATTTTCAGCGTTAGAAACGGTGGCGCATAATCAAAATCGCCAACAAACCGATGTGAGATTATTTGAATTTGGAAAAACCTATCGTCAAAAATCGGGTGGCGGACAAATCGAAACGCCGCATTTGAGTTTGACTTGGGCGGGGCAGCAACAACCCGAAAGTTGGTTGGATAAAACCAATGCGAAAACAGATTTTTTTCAATTAAAAGCGATTGTCCAACAAATTTTATTATCTTTGGGCATCGGCGGCTATCAAGAAACGGCGTTACAAAATGGTTTTTGGGCGTTTGGGTCGAAATATCATCGCGGAGAAGCCGTGTTAGTGGAATTTGGAAAAGTGCCTGCGCAATGGAGGCGATTATTTGACGTAAAACAAGAGGTGTATTTTGCGGATTTTAAATGGGATACTCTTTTAAAAAGCGTTAAAAATACGAAAATTAAATTTGAAGAACCCTCGAAATATCCTGCGGTACGCCGAGATTTGGCAATGGTGGTGGATGAATCGGTTCGTTTTGCGGATATGGCGCAAATCGCTCGAAAAACGTGTAAACAAACCATGAAAGAAATGAATTTGTTTGACGTGTTTGAAGATGCCAATAAATTGGGCGCGGGTAAAAAATCGTATGCAGTGAGTTTTATATTTGAAGACAAGGAAAAAACGTTACAGGAGAAGGAAATAGAACAGATGATGGCGAATTTGATGCGACAATATGAAGCACAACTGGGCGCAGTTGTTAGAAAATAATTAATGTAATGATGAATGATGAATGATAAATGATGAATTTGTAAATTCATCATTTATCATTCATCATTCATCATTCCTAAATCAAAAATGAATCTAATGGTTTCAGAACAACTCCAAAGTATAGAGCAAAAAATTCGATTGTTGGCGCAACGATTGTCGGAATTGGAGCGCGAAAATTCGGAATTGAAAGAAATCAATCGTCAATTACGAATGCAATTGGAAGAGAAAAATCGAGAAACTTCCAGACCGAAGCCGAGGAATCAACCGATTTCGAGAGGACGAAACAATAATATCTCGGCAGTGGATTTTGTCCGAAATGGCTTCCACCTGCCCGAGGAAAAGGACAAGGCAGAAGGCATCGAAAAAATTTTTTAATTCGGATTAGGCAAATTCATAACCATCGCAGGATATGCAGAGTATCAATGTGACTGTTGCAGGTCGAGTGTTTCCCCTTAAAATCAAACCAGATGAGGAAGCGGCTATTCGGGAAACAGTATTGGAAATCAATGAGTTAGTTTTAAAATTTCAGCAAATGTATGTGCGGCGCGATAAATATGATTGTTTGGCAATGGCATTGTTGACGTACGCGGTGGAAGTGCATCGTTTGAAAACGAGTTCAGTTGCAACGGATATTGCGGATAGAATCGACCGAATAGATATGTTTTTGACGAAATTGCTGGATAGATAGGTTTTATAGAGCCTTTTTGCTTGAATCTTTTTTCAAAACATTTTACGATATAACATATTTTTTTAATCTTAAATGACCGAATCAGTTACAAATGAGTACTATTTTGATAGGTGTGTGTGCATTATTGGGGCTTTTACTCGGCGGATTAGCAGGACATAGCGGCATCAAACGGTATGTTGCGAAAGCGAACCAAGACATCTTAGATGAAACGAGCCGAACGGCGGATGCGGCAATTGCGGAAGCAAAAGCGACTGCGAAACGAATTACCGATGATGCGAAACGGTTTAGCGATGATGCCAAGCGAATTATTGAGGATGCGGAGAGTAAAGCGGAAAAAATCATTGAGCGTTCTGAGAATAAGAATGAATCTATTAAGCAGCGCAAGATTCAAGAGGCAAAAGAGAAGTTTGCAAATTTGAAAAATGAGTTTGAAGGGGAGAAAACGGCGCATATTTTGGGGATGAAAGACCGCGAAATTGTGATGGTGAATCGTGAAAATGATTTGAAACAACGGTTTAAGGATTTTCAAACGCAATCCGAAGAGGTGAAGAAGTTGCAGCGAGACACAGAGGCGAAGGATAAAGAATTGGAATCGATTCGGGAGAATTTGACCCTTCAATTGAAGATTATTGCGAAGAAAAAAGAGGAGTTAGAATCTGCAAATGAATTGAGAATCAAAGAGTTAGAACGAATTTCTAACCTTTCGGAACAAGCGGCGAGAGAGCAATTATTGGAAGCCGTGCGCGGCAAAGCGGAGAATGAGTCGATGGTGATTATGAAAAATGCTATCGAACAAGCGAATTTAAATGCGAGCAAAGAGGCGAAAAAGATTGTGATTCAAGCGATTCAACGGATGAGCGCGGAGTTTGCGATTGAAAATACGGTTTCGGTGTTTAACCTTGATTCGGATGATATGAAAGGTCAAATCATTGGTCGGGAAGGTCGGAATATTCGGGCGTTGGAAGCGGCGACTGGGGCGGAAATCGTGGTGGATGATACGCCTGAAGCGATTGTGATTTCGTCTTTTGACCCGATTCGACGGGAAATTGCGCGGTTGGCTTTGAAAAAATTGGTTGCGGATGGGCGGATTCATCCTGCGCGGATTGAGGAAGTCGTTGCCAAAACGCGGAAACAATTGGAAGAACAAATTGTCGAAATTGGGGAACGGACGGTGATTGATTTGGATATTCATGGATTGGATGCGGCGTTGGTTCGGATGGTGGGACGGATGCGTTATCGGTCATCTTATGGGCAGAATTTGTTGAAACACTCCATTGAGACGGCAAATTTATGTGCTTTGATGGCTGCGGAACTCGGTTTCAACCCGAAACAAATCAAAATGGCGAAACGCGCTGGACTTTTGCATGATATTGGTAAAGTTGCGGAAGAGGAATCGGAATTGTCGCATGCGATTTTGGGGATGAAATTGTGCGAAAAGCATAATGAACATGCGGTTATCATCAATGCAGTCGGGGCGCATCACGATGAAGTGGAAATGACGAATATTATTTCGCCGATTGTACAGGCTTGCGATGCGATTTCCGGAGCGCGTCCAGGTGCGCGACGGGAGATTTTGGAAAGTTATTTGAAGCGCATTGGCGAATTGGAAGAATTGGCACTTTCGCATGAAGGCGTTCAAAAAGCGTATGCGATGCAGGCGGGACGAGAATTGCGCGTGATTGTGGAATCTGAAAAGGTTTCTGACCAATATGCCGATGATTTGTCGTTTATGATTTCGCAAAAAATACAAGAAGTGATGCAGTATCCCGGTCAAATTAAAGTGACTGTGATTCGAGAAAAACGGGCGGTTTCGTTCGCAAGATAATTGTTTTGAAATAAAAATTGGTAAAAAGGCATAAAAGATGTTGAATCTTTTGTGCCTTTTGTGGTTAAAAAGGTTATTTTTGCCTTTGGAAACACTCATTTTTCCTTTTTATTAAAATATTGATAATCAATATTTTAATAAAGAAATTTTTATGTTAAAACTGTTTATTCGGTTAATTGTCAAAATAAAAAAAATGAAAAACAAATCTGTCCGAATCTTAATTGCAACGAGTTTAATCTTTTACTCCATTTTTACTTTTACCCAAGTATTGCAACAAAATCATAAAAAACAATACTTTTTAATGATTTTGAATCTCTTAATAATAGGGTGTTATCTAATAGGAGCGATTTTTCATTTAAAAAATACCGACGAAAAAATTTCGAGTTAAATCAATCTATTACAAAACAAGCGCAATAGCAATAAAGTGTTGCTTCCATTGAGGCAACTCCAATAAACACAATTAACAAACCCATTTGTTCATCCTCTAAATCAATCGTTTTCAAACGCGGCTTGAAGCAAGCGATGGCTTTGCCATGCCTTCTTTCAAGCAAAAAGTTCTTTGACATCTTAACCTCGCGTAAACTCATTGTTCTTTTTTGAGTTGGTTTCGGAACGGGTTTCCATTTCAGAAACCAACCCCAAAAAG